>CBDVAM010000010.1:0-55833 GCA_965371965.1 uncultured Phycisphaerales bacterium | reverse complement strand
AAATTTTCAAGAGTACCCGCACAAGGACTTGAACCTTGAACCAACGGATTAAGAGTCCGCTGCTGCTGGTCGGGCTGTTCGTGTTCGTGGGGGCGATGGTGATGGCGATCATGCTGCCGATGCTCAGCGCGGTGAATCAGTTCTAACAGAGCCGACGTGCGTAAGCACGCGGATGGTCCTGTCAGAGCCGACGTGCGTAAGCACGCGGATGGTCCTGTCAGAGTCGACGTGCGTAAGCACGCGGATGGTCCTGTCAGAGCCGACGTGCGTGAGCACGCGGACTTTAGACGCACGATTGCAACCGGACCGCAATCCCTTCGATTGGCGAGGATCGCTGATATCATCGCGCAATCGGAGCACCTGGTCCGCGTGCTCATGCCCGCGGCTCTGATCCCAAATCCTTCGGCAGGAATCGCTCGATCCGATCCTGCTCCGTCATCACATAGACGATCGCTGCGTCAACGCTCTTCTGATCCCACAAGTACCTCGTGCTGGCGTGGCGAGTCCAGATGGCACGTCCAGATGGGAACTGATTCGAGCCGTACAGCGCTCGCGTACCCCAGCTCTTGAGCTGCTGCATGGCCATTTCCGGCGTCCTGCCCTCGATTCCAAGAACCACATGGACATGATTCGATCGAACGCTGAGAGCAAGTTGATGCCAGTCACGCCGCCGACAGACCTCGCGAATCGCACCATCGACAGTTGCCCTGGCGGCCTCATTCAAATGAACCGCATCGTCGCTCATGAGGTTCTCTCGTCGCTGTCGGGTTGTCTCATTCGGATGGAGCCGGGGAAATCCAAACTGATTATGTTCCAGATCAACCGAGCCCCGTTGATCGCCATGGAGCCAGGTACCGCGCGTGGTCCAGGTAAGGAAATAGGCTAGAGGTTGTCCCATTGCTACAGAATACCCTCACAGCCGCGAGTCTGAGCTAGCGAATCGTTCTGTCAGAGCCGACGTGCGTAAGCACGCGGGCCATTGGCGTCCGAATGCCAACCCAGCCAAGATCAGTCCAGATGCTGGCGATCCTCAGCATGTCGTGTGATCGCGAGCACATGGTCCGCGTGCTCACGCCCGTCGGCTCCGATGTCCGCCCGTCGGCTCCGATGTCCGCGTGCTTACGCCCGTCGGCTCCGACAAAGGGTCGTTGCGCCCATAACCTCTCGTCGTGCCCCTTTGCATCCTCCACATCTCAACCCGCCTCATCCTCGGCGGCAGCCAGGAGAACACCGTCCTCTCGTGCGAGGGCCAGGCTCGCCTCGGGCACGAGGTCCATCTGGCGTTCGGCCCGATCTTCGGCCCCGAGGGCTCGATGCTCGATCGGGTCAAGGCTCACAATCATGAGGTGGCCCAGCTCTCAGAGCTGGGTTCACAGCTCGGAGAGCTGTGCCACCCCATCACCACCCACGAAGTCCCCGACCTCGTGCGCGAGATCAACCCGTGGCGCGATCGCAAATGCCTCAAGCAACTCCGGTCGCTCATTCTCGCGATCCAGCCCGATATCGTTCACACCCACTCATCGAAGGCCGGCATCCTGGGTCGAGCCGCGGCATGGACCGTCGCAAAGCGCCAAAGGACCAAGTTGCCAAAGGGCCAGATGTCTGCATCGCGACCCGCGTCCGATCCGCCAACTTCCGATTTGGCCATCTGGCCATCTGGCCATCTGGCCATCTGCCACACCATCCACGGCCCTCCATTCCACAAGTACCTCCCCAAGCACAAGAACGCGATCTACGTCCTCGCCGAGCGTTACGCCGCCAAGCGCTGTCACCTCATTGTCTCGGTCGCCGACGCCATGACCGAGCAGTTTCTGGCGCGCAAGATCGGCAAGCCCGAGCAGTACGTCACCGTCCGCAGCGGCATGGAGATCGAGCCGTTTATCCACGCCGCACCGGGTGAATCGCGTGAAGAGATCCGCCAAGCCCTCGGGCTCAAGCACGGCGACCTCGTCATCGGCACGGTCTCGCGCTTGGCAGAACTCAAGGGTCACGACGACCTTCTCGACGCACTCGCCGACGACCTCAAGGCGCATCGGAACTGGAAGTTGCTATGGGTCGGCGACGGCTGGTGGCGCGATCGCCTGCTCGCCCGCGTGCGCGAACTGGGCCTCAGCGAACAGGTCCTTACCACGGGCCTGGTTGCCCCCGAGAAGATCCCCGGGCTGATTCGCGCGATGGACATCCTCGCTCATCCCAGCTATCGCGAGGGCCTGCCCAGGGCCGTCACACAGGCCATGCTCGCCCAGACAGCGGTCATCGCCAACGATGTCGACGGCACCAAAGAGGTCTGCATCGACGGCGAGACCGGTATTCTGGTCCAACCAGGGGATATCCGAGCCCTCCGCGAGGGCATCGTCTTCTTGGCAGATAATCCCGAGCAGCGCGAGGCGATGATCCGCCGGGGACACGAGCGCTGCGTTATCGAGTTCAGCGCGCAAACAATGGTCGATGACTTGGAGAAGGTGTATGCCCGTGCGATCGAGCTTGCGAAGGCGTGAGGCCCGTGCCACCGACCGCTGCATTGAGCGGTCGGCGCCATTGAACCCAAGCCGACCATGCAAAGCCATGGTCGTCGGTACATCTTCGAGTACGTTGTTCACAACGGCCTTTGCGGCCCTTCTTACGGCGCTCTTTGTTTCCTCTGTATCCGCCCAGATGCTCGATCTCGACCGCCCCTCTCCCCCCGTGCTCAACGAGCCCACGGCGATCGACCTCGCGATCGAATCGCTCGTCGAGGAAAGCCGCAGGCTTGGGCGGCGCCTCGAAGTCCCGCCTCGCGTTGAGGCGCAGATCGGCGTCCGCACGCTCGCGGCGAATCTCCTGCGATTATCCACTCCACACGCCCAACACTGGGGCCAGACGATCGCGCAGAGACTCGGCGCCATCGACGCGATCTTGCTCGACGACCAGATCCCCGAGGCGGTCGCGTTCCTGTTGATCGCCGACCTCGACGTGCCGGCGTTCGATCTTCCCAGCGAGACCGCCGACCTCGACCGGTTCATCCGCGACGCGTTCGCCGAGCTCTCGACCCACGCGCTCGCACCCCAGGCGCGGATCGGGTGGGTAGGCCCGCCCGAGAGCCCCGCGACGCTCGCGGAGTTCCTCGAATCGCTCAGCCGCTGGGAACTCGCCGGCGTCGTCGGGCCCCAACTCGCCGCGGATCTTCGCGATCTCACCGGAGCCGCCGAATCCTGGCCGGCCTACGCCGGCAGCGCCCGCGCCCTGCAATCGCTGATTCTCCGGGGCGCTCGCCTGATCGAGCAATCCACCCTGAGCGAGGGCGCTCAGCAAGAGGCGCGTGCCCGATTCGCGCGAGCCGTCGGCGATGCGCTCTCGCCGGAACTCCAGGAGCGCGCCTTCGCCGAGCTGCGCGAGCTGTCGGACCTCGGGATCATGCTCGAACAGGCCCAGGCATTAGCGAATAGAGACGCCGCCAAGGCCGTCATGATGAGCATCGAGCAGTCCCTCGTCTCTGACGCCATGATGGCTCGCCCGCCCGACTTCACGCTCGCGCGGACCATCCTCGCCCTGCTCGCAGAGCGCAAGAGCCTCCCGCAGGAGGACACGATCGTGCGCGCCCTGCGCCCGGCGTGGAGAGCATTGTCGAGTGTGGTTCGCCAGAGCGAGATCGATCTGAGCGGGGTCGTTCCCATGGCGCTCACCGAGACCTCGGCGATGAGCGACCCGGGCGTGCTCGCGCCCCTCGGCATGCATCGGGCCGCGCTCGATGACCTCCGCATCGTCCTCCTCGCCAATGAACTGCTCGAAGATCCCGGCGCTACCGCCCGCGAGGCGGTGGTTCGCGACGACCGACGCGCCCTCGCCGCACGCATACTTGAGATCGGTCAAGCCCTGGGCGATCCGGCGTCCGCCGACCGCGCGACCCGGACTCTGCGCGACCTGGGAGAGCAGCTCGCCGTGCTCGATCGCCTGCGAGGCTGCGTCGGCAATCTCTCATCACTCACCAGTGACACCCAGAGCAGCCTCACCGACGAGATCGAGCTGACGCGAGGCGCGTGGATCGACGCGTGGAGCAACGATCGCGCCGACGACCTGGACCAGATCATGCCCCGCCTCGAGTTGCTCGCCGACCTCTGCGAGCGGGTCGCGGATCTGACCGTTCTCACGGATGGCCCGCTCTGCCTGCACGCCTGGCCCGCGTTCGAGCTCTCGCCGAGACTCGCCAGGATCATCACCCAGCAGGCCGGCGACCGCCTCGAACAGACCGCGACGGTGCTGCTCGCCTCGGAACTGACACGGGCGCGTGACCGGCTGGAGACCTACGCCGACGAGCATCGCGTGCTGATCCTCCTCGCCCGCGTCGAGCGCGGCTTGCGGGCACGAGGGCTTGTTCGCGACCCCGGCGTCCTCGATCTGGTCGCCGGCACGCCCGCGCCGAACGCCTGGCTCGCCGACCTGCGCGAGCCGCTCACCGAACTGAGTCTGTTACTCGCAGAGATCGAAGGAGCCCGCGAGCGAAACGAGCCCAGAGGCGAGCGCGACATCCGCGCGTACGCCAACTACCTCGCCGAGCGGTCCATTGAAATTATTGCCGGTGACTCCCAATGACATGCTCAAGCGGGCATGGATGGCTCTGAGGCCATCTCTGCCTCTCCTCTTCCTAGGGGTCGATTATGAGATTGTTGGTTCTTGCGGTCGTCTTCGCTGGTGGGTTCGCACGGGCTGATCTGAGCGAGCCCGAGCGGGCTGATCTCGATGCGCTCGCCCAGTCGGTGTTGATCCACCGTGATACCTACGGCGTGCCGCACATCACCGGCCCGACCGACGCAAGCGTTGTCTTCGGCCTGATGTATGCGCGGGCCGAGGACGAGTTCGCACGCATTGAGCAGGGTGCGATCTTGGTTTCAGGTCGGCGCGCCGAGATCGGCGGTCTCGGTGCCCTGCCCAGCGATTACCTGATCCGTGCCCTGGAGATCCCCAGTCGAGCCCGAGACGAGTATGACAATCGCATGCCCGAGGACGTCCGCGCGATCGCACGCGCCGCCGCCGACGGGCTGAACTATTTTCTGGAGACCAACCCGGGCGTCTCGCCTCGGCTGATCGATCACTTCGAACCCTGGCACATCGTCGCGATGAGCTACGGCATGCACGCGGCGGTGCCGAGCTTTCTTGACAGCACGCTCAAGCCGAATGAGTTCAACCAGATGATCCTCGCCAATCGCTGGGCGGATATGCCCGCGGACGGCTCGAACGTCTGGGCGATCGGCCCGAGCAAGAGCGCAACGGGCAACGCGATGTTGTTTATCAACCCACATATCCCCATCCACGAGCTCTGGGAAGGGCATCTGCGCAGCGAGGAGGGCCTCAACGTGACCGGCGGCTTTGCCTATGGATCTGGCGTGCTGCCCACTATGGGGCACAACGAAGACCTCGGCTGGAGCCTGACCGTCAACTACCCCGACGTCATCGATTACTACACGGTCACCTTCGATGATGGCGAGGATCCCCTCGCCTATGCGTATGGCGATGGTGTTCGGCGGGCGTCGCGCTGGACCGAGACGGTCGGCGTGCTCAACGCTCAGGGTGGGCTCGATCAGCGCGAGCTCGTTTTTATTAAGAGTCACCACGGCCCGATCGTGATCCAACAACAGGGCGGCGATGCCCTGGCGATGCGCATCGCAGGCATGGAGCGCGGCGGGCTCTTCGAACAGTGGTATCGCATGGCAACAGCCTCCGGACTCGATCAGTTCAAGGCCGCAATAGATGGCGGCGGCCTGCTCTTTCACAACATCATGTACGCCGACCGCGAGGGCAACATCTTCTACGTCTACAACGCCGCGATGCCGATGCGAGATGAGAGCTTCGATTGGTCTAAGCCCGTTGACGGCTCCGACCCGCTGGCCGATTGGCGGGGTTATCACACTCTCGACGACCTGCCGCAAGTCTTGAATCCCGAGTGCGGATGGATGCAGAACTGCAACTCCTCGCCCCTGACGACCTGCGAAGATCCGGACAATCCTCGGCGCGAGGATTATCCGAGCTACATGATTGGGCCGGAGGGCAACGATCCGCGCGTCGCCATGTCACGCCGCACGCTCGATTCGGTCGAGAAGTTCACGTTCGAGCAATGGGCAGAGGCAGGCTTCGATACCTATGCCGGCGAGGCGCCCCAACGAATCGCCCAGCTTCGCCTGGCCATTGACAACGATTCGCAATCGCGCCCCGAGCTTGTCAAGAGGTTGTCGCCGGTGCTCGCCGAGTTGGAGAATTGGGACCATCGTCTCGCGATCGACTCGGTCCCGTCCACCATCTTCATGCTCTGGCTCGAGGCCTCGTTCGTGAGGGGGCAACAGGGCTGGTCCGAGCAACAGATGGTCAAGACACTGACCCAGGTCGTCGATGGACTCGAGGCCAAGTGGGACACATGGCGCGTGCCCTGGGGCGAGATCAACCGCCTGCAACGCCCGCCGCCGGATCGTCTTGGCGCGGGCTTTCAGCTCTCGCCGGGTGCCTTCAGCGATGATGAGCCCAGCCTGCCCCACGTCGGCGGCCATCCGTTTGCCGGCTTCGCGCAGTGCTTCTTGACCACCCCTTCAGCCCATGAGTACATCACCAACCCGAAATCCCTGAAACGTCGCTACGGAATCCACGGCCACTCCTACGTGAGCGTCGTCGAGTTCACTCCCGATGGCCCGCGCGCGCGATCGATCATCCCCTTCGGCACCAGCCGCGATCCAGACTCACCGCACTATCTCGACCAGGCCCCGCTCTACGCGCAGGGCAAGATGAAGCCGGTCTGGTTTACGCTGGACGAAATCCGAGCGAACACGATCCGCGCGTACCACCCCGGCGAGTGACGCTCACCGCAGCTTCACCGACGCTAGCGCCATCACAACCAAGAGCAACGCCACGATCCACGCCCGGCACACGACCTGCCCCTCGGTCCAACCCGACAGGTGCAGGTGATGGTGATACGGCGCGCAACGAAAGACCCGCTTGCCGCCGGTCCAACGGAAATACCCCACCTGCATCACCACGCTCAGGATTTCCCAGAGGAAGATCGCGCACATCAGCAGGATCACGATCTCCTGCCTGAGAACGATCGCCAGGAACGCGATCAGCCCGCCCAGGCCCAGCGACCCGGTATCGCCCATGAATACCTTCGCCGGCGAGCAGTTCCACCAGAGGAATCCGAGACACGCCCCCGCCATCGCCCCCGCAAGCACCCCCAGCTCGTTGCCTCCCAGTACATGCGGCACCAAGAGATACCGCGCCGCCTGGCTCGACCCCGCGATCAGCGCAAGCACCACGATTCCCAGCGCCACGATCGCGCTGATCCCCGTCGCCAGCCCGTCCATCCCGTCGGTGATGTTCACCGCGTTGCTCATCCCCGCGATCATCAGCACACTCAGCATCACAAACGCCCAGCGCGGCAGGTGAATAAGCCCCTCAGCCGGCGCCATGCCCACATCTTCGCCATAGGTCCGCTGGAACGGCAGATTGAGCACGTTGATAAAGCTCTGCTCATTCTGCATGGCGTGCCCGAACGCGAACCAGCCCACCAGCACGCCCAATCCGATCTGGAACGCGAGTTTCTCCCATGCGAACAGGCCCTGGCGTCCTGACCCGCGCCTCGCCGCGGTCAGCTTGAGCCAATCGTCGGCGCCGCCGACACCGGCCATCCACACCAATACGAACAGCCCGAGCCCGACCCAATACACCCGCAAGTCTGCGAGCAGCAGCGTCGAGACCAGGATCGCCCCGACGATCAGAATCCCTCCCATCGTCGGCGTGTTCGCCTTGGAGGCCATCTGCTCCTCCAGCGCCGCCGCGTCGCTCAGCCCGCTGTCTCCGATCTTCATCCGATGCAGCAGGCGAATCGTCGCCCGTCCCGCGAGCAGCACGATCGCGAACGCGAGCATCGCCGCCGCCAGCACGCGAAACTCGCCCTGATCCAGGACCTGCAAGAACCGGTACAACCCGATCCGATCGAGCCAGTCCCGCATGGAATCAAAGAGGAGGTACAGCATGTTCAGGCGGTGCCCGACGAGTGAACGCGTGAGGTGATCTTCAACTCTGGCACGCGCGACTCGCGCAGCGCCGCGACGGCCCGCTCCATCCGCATCCCCCGCGAACCCTTGACTAACACGAGGTCGCCGTCGCGGATCTCCTGATTGAGGATCTCAAACGATTCGCCATCGGGAACGTACACCGACGCCACGCCCGAAGCCGCGAGCACCTCGTGGGCCTCGCGCATCGCCGCTCCGACAAGGACCGCCAGCCCGACCGACCCGCGTGCAAGCCGCTCGCCGATCTCACGATGGGCCGCGGGCCCGGCATCGCCCAACTCCAGCATGTCTCCCAGCACCGCGACCCGCCGACCGGCGTGCTCCATGTGCTCCAACGTCTCGATCGCCGCGAGCATCGAGTCTGGGTTCGCGTTGTACGCGTCGTTCAGGATGGTGACGCCGCCGATATATTCAAGCTGGAGGCGCATCGCCGGAAGTTTCACGCGCAGGAGCCCCGCGCGGATCTCATCGTCGCCCAAGCCCATCGCCCGCCCGATCGCAACAGCGAACGCCCCGTTGATCGCGTTGTGCGCCCCGACACCGCCCACCTCGAAGCGCGACCCGCCGAGTTGAAACCGCACGCCGCGATCCCCCGATGCGACGTTGCCAACGCGAAGATCGGCATCGCCACCTGTCCCGACCCGGACCACATGTGCGGTCGTTGCCAAGGCCGTCTCGAGCACGTTGCATGAGGCGGGCACGAGCGCCAGGCCATCCGGACCGAGCCTGTTCATGATCGCCGCCTTCTCGTGCGCGATCCCCTCGATCGACCTCAAGCCCTCGACATGGGCCCGTCCGATGCTCGTGATGACGCAGATATCGGGTCGGAGGATCTCACACAGCGCCGCGATCTCGCCCGGCGCGCTCGAGCCGACCTCGCCCACGAGATAGTCACTGTCCGCTAGAGAGTTCAGGATCGTCAGGCACACCCCCAGCGTGTTGTTGTGCGATTTCGCCGACGCCGAGCCCCGAAGCCGCTGACAGAGCACGCTCTCGATCATGCGAACCGTGGTTGTC
Organism: uncultured Phycisphaerales bacterium; assembly: GCA_965371965.1. Lineage (GTDB taxonomy): Bacteria > Planctomycetota > Phycisphaerae > Phycisphaerales > UBA1924 > S146-42. The sequence continues at coordinate 46,786 of CBDVAM010000010.1, read as the reverse complement.
TTGCCCGATGAGCCGGTGACACCAATGACGGTGGTCGTTCGCATCGCACCGCGGTACGCGCGCGCTAGGGCGACCATCGCATCGGTCACGCTTGCGACCCGCAGGATCGGACCCAGCGCGAGTGCCCCGGGATCCAGCGCGTCGGGATCGTCGATCACACACGCCGCCGCGCCCGCGCGCAACGCCGCACCGACGAACCGATGCCCGTCGGCGTGCTCCCCGCGATGCGCGAAGAAGACCTGCCCCGCACCGATCTCGCGCGAGTCGATCTCGGCACCACACACGGGCAATCCCTCGCTCGCCGGCGATTCAATCCAGTTCCCCCCACACGATCGCACCAGAAGGGCCAGATCCCGAGATGTGTTGGCGCCATTCATGTGAGCTCGATCCCGCACGCGCCCAGCCGCGTGCTCTGCGCGTGCACGATCGCCTCGCGGGCGACCGTCGCGTCATCGAAGGCGATCCGTCGCACGCCGCCTTTTCCATCGGGCAGGATCTGCTCGCGCTCGTGCCCTTTGCCCGCGATCAGGACTACATCATCGGGCCGCGCGACGTCGACCGCCCGGAAGATCGCCTCGCGCCGATCGGGAACGACCAGCGTCGGTGTTCCATCATCCATCCCCGCCCGTACCTGCTCGATGATCCGCATCGGATCCTCCGTGCGTGGATTGTCGCTGGTCAGTACGCCGACGTCACCCAGACACGCGACCCGCCCCATCCGCGCCCGCTTGGACGTATCGCGGTCCCCGCCGCAGCCGAAGACAACTATCAGCCGACGATCTCCGCCCATCGCCCGCCGAAGCCCGTCGATCGTCGCGCGCAGCGCGTCGTCGGTGTGGGCGAAGTCAATAAAGACCGCCGGCGAATCTCCGACCCGCTCCAGCCTGCCGCACACGCCGGCGAAGCTCTCCAGCCCGCTCTGAATCAGCTCGCCGGTGGCTCCCATCGCGTGGGCCGCGCACGCGCCTTGCAGCAGGTTCATCGCGTTATACCCGCCGAGCAACGCCGAGCGAATATGCAGTTCTCCAAACGGACCGCTCAGTGCCACCGTCAGCCCATCGAGCGATCTCTCTACAACCTCGACATGCGAATCCACCCGCGAGCTGGAAATGTCAGTGCCGCGCACGCGCAAGCCGCAGCGCACAACCCGTGCCCCCGTCCCCGCGACGACCCGCTCGCACCACGGGTCATCGCCATTGACGACGGCGACCCCATCGCTACCCAGCGCAGCGAACAACATCGCCTTGGCATCCGCGTACGCCTCCATCGACCCATGAAAATCCTGGTGATCGCCAGAGAGATTCGTGAACACGCCCACGTCGAACCGCACCGCCGCGACCCGCTCTTGCGCCAGGGCGTGGCTGGAGGTCTCGATGATCGCGCCGGTGCAGCCCGCATCCACCATCCGCCCCAGGCCCCGGCTCAGATCGATCGCAAACGGCGTCGTCAGGCTCGAGGCCACCGCGTGAGTCCCGTCATCGGTCTCGACCGTGCCGATCAGCCCGCAGGCCCGCCGATCCTGATTGAGAATGTGGCGGATCGCGTGGGCAACCGTCGTTTTGCCGTTGGTCCCGGTCACCCCCGCGACCTTGAGCGCCTTCGACGGCTCGCCGAAGAACCGCTCGGCGACCACCGCCGTCACCCGAGCCAACTCACCCGTGCGAATCACGCGCCCGCCCTCGATCGATCCGCACGCCAGGTCGCTCAGCACCGCGATTGCCCCCGCGCGGATCGCCTCGGGTACGAATCGCGTCGCATCGACCCGCTCGCCCCGCCTCGCGATGAACAAGGAGCCCGCCCTGACCTCGCCCGATCGCTCGGTCACATGCGTGACATCGACCGCGCCGGGGTCGAAACCCTCGCAAGAGACGTTGAGCCCGTCAATGAGTGTCGCCAGGCGCATCGAGTCCATTCGTGCCCAGAGCCCACCAAATCCCATTCTCGCCGCGCGATCCGTCGCGCCCGCAGGATCTGTCACGCACAGGATACCGCGCTACGGCAAGATGAGCATCGCATCGCCAAAGCTGTAGAACCGATACCGCTCGCCGATCGCCTCTCGATAGATTTCCGCCAGCCGATCGATCCCCGGGCGCTCGGGCGTCTCCAGCATCGCCGCCACCAGCGCCAGCAGCGTCGATCGCGGCAAGTGAAAGTTGGTCAAGAGCCCCTGCGTCCACAGCAGTTGCTCCCCCGGCGACAGCATGAGCCGTGTCTCGATCGCCGATGGCCAGGCGTCATTCGACGCGACGTGGCGGGCATAGGCCTCGATGGTGCGCACGCTCGTGGTGCCGACCGCGATCACCCGCCCCTGTCGGTTGGCGTCGATTCGCGACGCGATCGCCTCGCCCAGACCTTGATCCATCGAGCACCACTCGCTGTGCATCGGATGGTCCTCGATGCGCTCCACCTCGATCGGCTTGAACGTGCCCATGCCCACATGCAACAGGAGTTCTCCACGCTCGATCCCCAGGTTGTCCAGATCCGCCAGAAGCTCCGGCGTGAAATGCAGCCCCGCCGTCGGTGCCGCGACCGAGCCCGCCTCTTGCGCGTACACCGTCTGGTAGTGCTCCAGATCGCCCTGCGGGTCGCCCGATTCCTCGCGGCGCTTGCGGGCCGCCAGGATGTACGGCGGTAGCGCCGCCAGCCCCACCCGATCCAGCACCTCCAGCGTCCGACCCGATTCTGACGAGACCCGCACCACCCATGCCCCATCAACCGCCCGCTCGATCATCTCCAGGACAACATCGCTCTTGCGCCCCGCGCGATCGAACAGGCGGACCCTCGCCCCCTCGCGAAACCGCCGGCTCTTGAGCATGCACAGCCACGTCAAGGGCTCGGCCCCGTCGCCGTGGCTCTCTGCCCGCACATCAGACAGATACAGCCCCTCGACCTTCCCCTCCGTGTCCTCGCGCACGCCCAGGAACCGCGCCGCCACCACCTTCGAGCGGTTGAACACCAGCAAGTCGTTCGCCGAAAGCAGCTCCGGCAGCTCCCGCACCGTGCGATGTTCCAGGCGACTCGGATCGCTCCGCCAGACCACGAGCATCCGCGCCGAGTCCCTCGCTTCGACCGGCTCGGTCGCGATCAACTCCTCGGGCAGGTCGTAATCCAGCTCGCTCGTGCGCACGATCCGTTCGCCCTCCCCAACACCAGCGTTGCGTCCGATCAACACGCCCGACCAGACCTGCCCCGTCCGGATCTCCAGGCGAACCCTCGCGGTCCGCAGATAGTCCCGCCAAGCCCGATCTTATGAGACCGACCCGCCGAGACCCGCCCCGGGCGCACCGTTCGCCCGTGTTCAGGCATGATCGACCCGGTCCCATCGCTCCCTCCCAGCTACGAACCGTTCGGGCCTCGCCGCGTTGAGCCCGTGGCCCCGCCCGAGCCCACGCGTGACGCGACGCTGCGATGCGTCTGCCCGGCGGACCTCCTGGAGGACCTCCCCGGATCCAAGCCATTCGATACCCACCTGCGAATCGAAAACGCCCGTGCCGACCTCATCCGCCGGGCCGCCGCCGATCGCCCCGCGCATGCCCGAACCCCGGCCCAGACCCACCGCAGCAGCGACCTGCCCAGGCTCGGCGGGGTCTCGAAGGTCCAGCACGACGACATCCAGCGCCGCCTCATGCTGACCTACCGCATTGAGCGGGCCTTTCGCGCCGGTGTCGTCATCGACATCATCGCGTGAATATTCCTCCCCTGCCCCGAAATCCGCGCTGGCATTCTGATCGGGTTGTGATAGGATAAGGAGATGCCCGTTCAGGCTGCCATCTCCGAGCGCGTCCGCGTGCGCCTCCGCCTCGCCCTCACGCCGGGCCTCGGGCCCACACTCTCGGCACGCCTGATCGAACTCGCGGGCTCGCCCCAGGCGGCGTGCATGGCCAATGTCTCGCTGCTCAAGCGCGTGCGAGGCATCGGCGACGCCAAGGCCCGCGCGATCGCCGAGGGCCTCAAAGCCGCGCCCGAACTCGCCGACGAGCAGATCGAACTCGCAGGCGCACACGGCGCGCGCATCGTGGTCCTCGGCGAACCCGCTTACCCCGAGTTGCTGGCGAACATCCCCGACCCGCCCCAGGTCCTTTTCATCCGAGGCTCGCTCGCGCTGGCTGAGCCCGCGACCTTCGGCGTTGCCATGGTCGGCTCACGACGATGCTCGGCCTACGGCATCGAGCAGGCAGAACGCTTCGCGGGCGTCCTCGCACAAGCAGGCCTTGTCGTTGTCTCGGGCGGCGCTCGCGGCATCGACACCGCCGCCCATCGCGGCGCGGCTCGCGCGGGCGGGCAGACCGTCGTCGTCCTCGGGTGCGGCCTGGGCGAGTGCTACCCGCCCGAGAACCGCGAGCTGTTCGACCGCCTCGTCGAGCACGGGCGCGGCGCGATCGTCTCGGAGTTGCCGATGCACTCGCCGCCGACCGCCGACAACTTTCCCGCGCTCAACCGCATCATCTCCGGGCTCAGCCTGGGCGTGCTCGTGGTCGAAGCCGGGCGGCGTTCGGGCGCGCTCATCACCGCCCGCCAGGCCCTCGAGGACCACCAACGCGAGGTCATGGCCATCCCCGGGCGCGTGGATAACCCGGCCTGCGAGGGGACCAACGACCTGCTCAAGCAAGGGGCAGCCGCGATGGTGACCTCGCCCGGAGATGTCCTGGAGATCCTCGAAACCCCGGCCCGCCATCAGCACGTGGGCACCCATGCCGACCGCTATCCAGGGCAACCCGAGCCCGCCGACGAGCCCGCTCCACTCGATCCCACCCACGCCGACGTGCTCATGCATCTGGATGACGCGCGGACCGTGGACGAGCTGATGGCATTATCGGGCCTGGCAGCGCATGAACTGCGGTCCGCTCTGACCATGCTCGAGATCCAGGGGCGGGTTTCTCGGCGGGGTCCACGCTTTGAACGCCGCCGATAGGGTCTCAAGGCGGGTCGTCGGGGCTTCTTTGTGCGGATCTTGATTGGCCTATCGATTCCCGAACTTTTTTGGCAAGGAAGACTCGCCTTGCGGACGAAGAGGTAGTAAGATGTTTGGAATCAGCCGGGGTTTCTGGCAGGATGTCGGAAGCTGGGACGATTCGCCATTTGGGTGCCCAGGCTGGGTGATCGACGGGCGAATCGAACAAGTTCTCGGTGAGGCAGAGCCGGAGGCTCGCGAACACAGGCGTTGGACAAGTGCCGACGCCGCAGGGCACGGACGGATCCTGGAAGGGTTCTCTGGTGCCGGTTGCGGGTGAACGATGGGCTTGCTTAGGAAGGTCTGGCGACGGGACGGAAGATCGTCACAGCGAGTCGGCGCACTGCTCAGGCTCGGGCCCGGCGGCGACTTTGTCTACGACTACGAGGCGAACGAATCGGGTGGGCTGACGCTGGTCGAAGGCGGCTCACGCGCCACCCGGGGCACCGCCTCGGAGTGCTTCGCTCGTACTGCGAATCAGATCACGATGCGAGGGTCGAACTCGCTCACGTTCGGCATGTTGGAAGGTTGCGGAACCTGGCTCAACGAGCAGATCGAATCGCTCGCGGGCCTGTGCGGTTCCGGAGGGCTCGTCCAGACGCCTAGAACGCCCGTGGATCGGGCGGGTCGGATGGTGCGTCTGGGCACGTCGAGCGGCATAAGGCCGCTGGTTACGTCGAGCGGCGTCGCGCCGCGAAAGGGAAATAGTCATGAATCTCACACCCAAACAACTCAGAATCCTGAAGCTGATCCGGGACTGGCGGGTTCGTCATGGCTATTCCCCGACGATGCAGGAACTCGCCGACGAAATCGGCGTCAGCAAGGTCACCGTATTCGAGCACGTCGAGGCGCTCATCAAGAAGGGCGCACTCGTTCGCGAGGCGAACAAGGCTCGCTCTTTGTCGATTGCTGAGGGGGTCGCGGTCCCAGATGAGGCCCGCCCGTTGCGGTTCCCCCTGGTCGGCAGGATCGCCGCCGGATTGCCCATCGAGAAGGTCGCAGACACCGAAGAGATCGATCTGGGCGAGATCCTGGGCGCGACCTCCGAGTCGGCGGGCTCCACCTTCGCGCTTCGCGTCGAGGGCGATTCCATGCGCGACGAGGGCATCCTCGAGGGCGACTACATCCTGGTCGAGCGCACACAGGTCGCCAGCAACGGCGACCGCGTCGTCGCGCTGCTGCCCGACGGCTCGACAACCCTCAAGAGCTTCTACAAGGAGGCCGACCACATCCGCCTCCAGCCCGCGAACCCGGATTTCGAGCCCATCCGCGTCAAGTTCGTGCAGGTCCAGGGAATCGTCAAGGGCGTCGTCCGCAAGTACTGAACCCGATCACCGCGAGTAAGCCATCCCTGGGCCCCCGTGGCGGGGTTTCTTCCAGGATCTTGGAAAGTCCCGCGCTCTCAACGCAACCACGCGCCCGCGCGGATCATCCTTCAGAGGCGATCCGATCGCCCAGGGGCAACGGAGCGAGTCGATTGGCAGGGGTCCATCGGGGTGATCGGGACGCGAAGTCTCTTGGATATCCGCTACGATGGGCCTTTGGCAAGAACCCCACGAGTGTGCTGATGGCAACGCGCCGAATCATCTTCACAGTGCTGGTGCTGGCAATATCGTGTGCAGGGCGCGCGAGCGCGCAGTCCAGGACGCTGGAACTGAACGACGAGGGCGCCTGGGTCCAGACCGCTCAGCCCGAGCCGGGAACCATTGAGTATCGCCTCAGCGAGATCCGTCGAGAACTCGCCCAGGGGCGGGTTCGGCGGGCCCGCTCGCTCGCCGAACGCCTGGTCAACGACCTCGATGGCGAGAATCCCTGGTATCCGTCGGCGAGGCTGATCTTTGGCGATACCAAGGTCGCGGCGGGGCGCGAGTTCAGGGCCCTGTTCGATTACGAGGAGGTCATCTCCCGTTTCCCCGCGTCGCCCGAGTATCGCCTCGCCGTCGAACGCGAGCTGGAAATCGCGATCGACTACGCCCACGGTCGCAAGCGCCGTGTCTTCTGGGGCTTGTTTCGGATCGGCTCGACGGGCAGCCTTGCCGAGGAGTTGCTGATCCGGGTGCAAGAGCGTCTGCCCGGTTCCGACGCGGGCGAGCGTGCGGGGATCGAGCTCGCGGATTACTACTTTCGCGAGCGCGACATGGAGATGGCCGCCGAGGCCTACGAGCTGTTCATGATCAACTATCCCAAGAGCGTGCATCGCAAGCGTGCGATGCAGCGCCGGATTCTGTCGAACATCGCCCGCTTCAAGGGCCCGCGATACGACGCATCGGGATTGATCGAGGCCGAGGCGCTCATCGAGGAGTTCCAGGGTCGATTCCCGCTCGAGGCCGCCGAGACCGGTATCAATGAAGCGCTGCTGGCGCGCCTGGACGAGTCACGCGGGGCGCAGCTCCTCGAGAACGCCGAGTGGTACCTGCGACGAAAGGACAAGGTCTCGGCGAGGTACACGCTCAAGAGGCTGGTTGCCGCCCACCCACGGTCCGTCGCCGCCGCGCACGCCCGTGTGATCATGCAGGAGCACGGGTGGGTCACGCCGCCGATCGAGCAGGACGTTCTGATCGGTCCGCAGCCCGAGGGCGAAGACGAGAGCGGGGGCGGGTCGTGAGAGGTCGATCGGCGGGAGGTCGGTTCTTCGGCGTGGTCCTGGCCGCGCTGGGCGGCGCGATACTGGCGTCGATGGGGGGCTGCGCCGGGTACTCGTTCCAGTCGACACACGACGAGAGTGTGCAAACGGTCTCGGTGGATATCTTCGCGAACCGCACGAGCAGCCCGGGGCTGGAGATCGCGCTGACCGAGGCGATCATCAAAGAGATCCAGGCCCGCACGCCGTGGCGCGTCGCCGAGGACGCGGTCGCCGACACCCGCCTGACCGGTGCGATCACGCGGGTGGGGTATCGCCAGCTGAGCCGGACGCGCGGGATCGGGCTCGCCCAGGAGGTCAGCTTCGAGCTGACGGTGGATTTCGATTGGAAGGACAGCCGCACGGGCGAACTGCTCGCCGGGCGTCGCTCGTTCGACACGCTGGCGACCTTTGTTCCCACGAGGGGCGTCGACGAGCGGGCGGAGATCGGCCAGCAGGGCGCGATGCAGAAGATCGCCGAGCGGATCGTTAATGAGATGCGTGCGACGTGGTAGGGGCCTTGTCGGGATGGGTGGGGGATCGGTCGGGGTCGAATCGTCGGTGCATCGTTCCTACGGTTTTGATCGAAGTGCGCCCCAGACGGGTCGGGAATCGTCCGATCTGGTGGGGGAGCATCGACCGAGGACCGCATGAGCGAATCTGAGCCCCCCCAGCAGAACGAGAACAAGCCCGAGCAGGGCAAGCCGCCGGCACCCCAGCCCAGCCGGGGCATCTTCGGCATCGTCCTTGTCGTCCTGCTGGTGATCCTGGCGATGATGCTGATCAACTCGCCCAACTCGGGCAATCGCATCACACTCGCGAAGTTTCAGACGCTCTGGGAGAACAATGAGATTGCCCCCGACAGCGTCGTCATCGGGGCGACCGGCGTGACCGCCAAGCAACTCCCCGGGCCTGATGGCAAGGAGCGGGTTGTTATCGTCGAGTTCAACAGAGCCAACGCCGAGGTCGTGGCGACGCGGATCGATGAGATCACCGGCGGCGACTACACCAGCAAGGGCGAGAGCCCCTGGATGCCCCTTATCCTGACGTTCGGCCCGCTGATCCTCATCATCGGCCTGATCTGGTTCTTCATCGCGCGCGGCATGCGCAACGCCGCGTCTGGCGGCGGCATGCTTGGTAACTTCGGCAAGAGCCGCCACCGCACCTTCAGCAAGGAGATGACCGGCATCACCTTCGACGACGTCGCCGGCGTCGATGAGGCTAAGGACGAGGTAGGCGAGATCATCGAGTTCCTCAAGAGCCCCAAGAAGTTCACGCGATTGGGCGGGCGCATCCCGCGCGGCGTGCTGCTCACCGGGCCTCCCGGCTGCGGCAAGACCCTGTTGGCAAAGGCCATCGCCGGCGAGGCCGACGTGCCCTTCTTCAGTATCTCCGGCTCGGACTTCGTCGAGATGTTCGTCGGCGTCGGCGCAAGCCGCGTCCGCGACCTCTTCAAGCAGGCCAAGGAGAATGCGCCCTGCATCATCTTCCTTGACGAGATCGACGCCGTCGGTCGCAAGCGCGGCAGCGGCTTTTCCACCGGCGGGCACGACGAGCGCGAGCAGACACTCAACGCGATTCTCGTCGAGATGGACGGGTTCAACCCGGCCGACGGCGTGATCGTCGTCGCCGCGACCAACCGCCCCGACGTGCTGGACCCGGCGCTGGTCCGCCCGGGCAGGTTCGATCGCCAGGTCACCGTGCCCCCGCCGGACGTCAAGGGGCGTCTGCAGATCCTCAAGGTGCACGCCAAGAAGGTGAAGCTCGGGCCGGACGTTGATTTCGAGCGGCTGGCAAGGATGACGCCGATGTTCAGCGGTGCCGATCTGGCGGCGATCATCAACGAGGCGGCGATCAGCGCGACGCTCCAGGACAAGGACTTCGTCGAGCAGGAGGATCTCGAGGAGGCCCGCGACAAGGTCCGCTTCGGGCGTGCCAGGAAGAGCCGGGTGCGCGAGGACGAGGAGAACAAGCTCACCGCCTACCACGAGGCCGGGCACGCCGTGCTCCAGGGGATGCTCGAGCACGCCGACCCGCTGCACAAGGTCACGATCATCGCGCGGGGCGAGGCCGGCGGCGCGACATTCAGCCTTCCCGAGAAGGACAGGATGACCTACAGCCGCAAGTGGATCCACGCGACCATGCGCGTGCTGTGCGCCGGGCGGATCGCCGAAGAGAAGGCCATGGGCGACGCTTCCAGCGGCGCGTCGATGGATATCTCTCAGGTCACCGACATGGCCCGCCTGATGGTGCTGCACTGGGGCATGAGCGAGAAGCTGGGCTTTGTCCGGTACGCCGGCGACGAGAACCGCGAGTCCTTCATCCCCGAGAAGGACTACTCCGACGAGACCGCCCGGGTGATCGACCAGGAGATCAAGCGCATCATCGACGAGGCCTATGGCGACGCCGAGCGTCTGCTCGAAGAGAACTGGGACGGCGTCGAGCGCGTCGCCGCGGCGCTGCTGAAGTACGAGACACTTTCCGGCGACGATGTCAAGAAGATCATCGCCGGCGAGGAACTCGCCAAGCCGACCGTCTCCGACTTGCTCGCCGCAGAAGCCAACCGCACCAACAAGACCGAGGCGCCCGGCAGCGAAACGGACCGCGTATCCCAGCGCCCGCCGAGCGAGACCGACGGCGAGGGCGACCTCCCGCCGGGACTCGCCAGCCCGGCTTGAGTCGCCGGTTCCTTGGGAGGCATTGGTTCTGGCACGCTTGGAGAAGTGACAAGCCCGCCGAGGCCAGGGCCTCACGACCAACGTGCCAGTAGGCCAGAAAGGACGCCCAATGGCTGATCGCAATCTGGTCCATACTTGGAGGGAGCTCGATCAGGATGCGCCCATGGACAAGGTCCTCCGCCGACGGATCATCGGCGAACGAGTCATGATCTCCGAGGTGCGCCTTGCCAAGGGCTTTATTGTGCCGACGCACCAGCACGACAACGAGCAGATGGCGATGGTGATTTCCGGCAAGATCCGCTTCGATCTGGGCGAAGAGGGCTCGCCCGATCGGTGCCAGGTCGTGCTCGAAGGCGGGAGCGTCATGCACCTTCCGAGCAATCTGCTCCACGCAGCCGAGGCGCTCGAGGACACCCTGATCTACGATATCTTCAGCCCCGTGAGCGAGGGGACGGGGATCGATCGGGGCTGAGTCTCGAACGGACAGATCCGGATGGAGGCGTCATGGCATCGACGAGACTCCCGCCAAGGCGGCGTCTGTTTGCAATAGTTGTGGTGCTCACCATGCTGAACACTGTTGGCCTTGTCGCGCTTGGCTGGTTGGTGTTGGGCGATCGCATTGACGCCAGGCGCGAGGACGCCGCGATCGATCGAGCCCGCCAAATCGCCGGCGATCGAGCCGATCGGCTCCGCAGCGGCACCATCGCCCGCGGACTTGCCCAGGCCCTGGCGATACTCGCCGGCGAGCAGGGCATCGGGCGCTATCCGACCCAAGAGGAAGACTGGGCCGCGATGTTGCTCGAGCGCCACATGATCGACGAGACGGCACTGGCCGGGATTCCCGGTTCAAGCCGTCAAGTTGCCTACCACTACGCTCCACCGAGCGAGGATGCGCTCATGCGATGGAGGCAGGGCGGCGAGGCGCCGATCGTGATCTACGAAGACCCGAGCCTCTTTCACGATGGCGGCAATGTCGTCCGCGCAGATACCACGGTGCTGTGGCTCGACCAGCAAGAGCACCTCCGAGTGATCGCCGATCTGCTCGGGGAGTAGAGCGCAGACACGCCCGCGCACGCCGACACGATGACTGAGAGAGACCATGGGTCTGCGCGACGCCGTCAAGGCGAGCACCGGCGCGCGACAAACGCCCGGGCCAATGCCCGGGCGTGAGCGGTCGGTGAACCTCGCTCAGCGGCGCTCCGCGAGATCCCGGTATGTGGTGGCAATGTTGTTCGCGTGCAGCCCCAGGAGGAACGGACGCAACGCCTCCGGCGCCTTCGCCACCTGCGTCGGCGTCGGCGCGTCGCGCAGCGCCTGCTCCAGCGACTTGCCCTCATCAATCGCCGAGCCCACCGTGCCCAGCAGATCGCTCAGGTACGCCATCGTGACCCCAAGCTGCTCGCGACCGGCGGGCGCGCCGTGCCCGGGGATGATCCGCGAGACGTTGATCTCACTTGCCAGACGCGACACGGTGGCGAGGTATTCACCGGTCCTGCCCTCGAACACCGGCGGGATGGTGCCCCGCCCGAGAACCAGGTTCCCGGTCCACGCCGTGCCAGTCTCGGGCTCGAAGACGACCGTGTCGCCGGCGGTATTGCCCGCGCCGAAATGGCGAATCTGAACGGTCCGATTCCCAAGATCGATATCGAGCCGGTCCTCGAACGTGATGCTTGGCAGGCGGAGGCGGACATCGCCGAACACCGACGAGTCGTTGTCCACCGTCGCGAGCATGAACTCCTTTTCGTGCTCAAAGCTCCGCATCAGTTCGCCGGTCGCGCGCTGGGCGATGATCGTCGTCTTGGCGGGGAATGATGCGTTGCCGAAGGTGTGGTCACCGTGGTAGTTCGTGTTGACCAGATACACGATGGGCTTGTCGGTCTCGTCCCGCACGAGGGCCAGGATCTGCTGGGCCATGGCATCGGAGATGTGGCTGTCGATCACCAGCACGCCGCGATCACCGACGATGAACCCCGCGTTGTCGACCACGGGATGATCGCTCAGGATCGCGAACACACCCTGGCCGAGGCGCTCGCTGCGGAGCGTGACTCCCTCGGGATGCAGCGGCGGGGGGATGAAGTTCGCTGGCGCATCGGAGAAGTCGGCGGATCGTGGCGGGTGGCTCCCCGCTTCGCCGGGCGCACCGAACGCCGAGCCGATCCCGATCGCGAGCCCGCTCACCAGGGCGGCAGAAAGAAGCGATTTCACGATGTGGCTTCTGTTGTGCATCGGTATCTCCTTGTGTTTAGATGCATATACAACGATTTGGACAAACAACACCCGCCGGCGCACGCCGACGATCCTGTTCAACCCTGGACTGACCCCATCAGGCGCGACCCGGCGTCGAACAACGCCTCGCTGGCGCGCTCGCCCATGAGTTCTCGCGCCTGCTGTTGGCACTTCCTCCACGCCGGCGCAGACCGCTCGATCAACCGCCGCCCGCTCGCTGTCAAACGCACGATCCTCGTCCGCGCGTCCTGCCCGGGCTCGATCCCCACCCACCCACGGCGCTCGATCCGATCGAGATTCCGGCTGAGCGTCGAGGGACCGAGCCAGAGCATCCCGGCGATCTCGCGCGAGGTCGGCTCGCCCATCTCGCTGATCGCGACGAGCACCGCGAGCTGGGTCATCCGCACGCCCAGCGGGCGGAGCGCATCGTCGTAGATCCCCTGGACCGCCCGGTCAATGACGCGAATCCGTGCCGCCAGACACGCGCCGCCCATTTCCTGAGAGCATGTTTGTGATGGCTTGGGCACGCGGGTCTCCAATAGATGCATATACAATAGATTGCCCGAACCCCTTATTCCTCACCACATGGATTTTTCTTTCCAATCGCCAACTCTCGTCAAATGGACGAAAACGGCCCAATCCGCTTGGCGACCGCCACGACCGGACAAGCCGATGTGAATGATGCCCCATGCGACTCCTCCTCGCCAGCGACATCCACCGCGACCTCGCCGCCGCCCAGTCACTCTGCGAGCGATCGAGCGAGGTCGATGTCGTCGTGGTCGCGGGCGATCTGGGGACCATGCGCCGGGGGCACGACGAGACCATCGACGTGCTCAGTGCTATCCAGAAACCGACGATCCTCGTGCCCGGCAACAACGAGTCTCTCGAAGAGCTCCGCGATGGCGTCGAGAAGGCGCAGTGGTCCTCGGCTCATGCCCTGCACGGCACGGGCGTCGAGATCGCAGGGCAAGCGTTCTTCGGGCTCGGCGGGGGCATACCCATCACCCCGTTCGGCGACTGGAGCTGGGATCTCAGCGAGGACGACGCGCGCCGGCTGCTCGGAGCGTGTCCCGCTAACGCCGTGCTCGTCTCGCACTCGCCTCCTAAGGGCTTGGGCGATCTTACGAGCGTGGGCGTCCACGTCGGCAGCCTCGCCGTGCTCGAAACCATCAGCGAGAGAAAGCCAAGGCTCATCGTGTGCGGGCACATCCACGATTCCTGGGGATTCGATCAGATCGAGGGTGACACCCGCGTGATCAACGCCGGCCCGCGCGCCGTGGTGGTCGAGCTGTGAGCAGACACTCCTCGGCGCTGCTCGCGGTCGTCGGAGTGTTGGCGGTGGTGTGCGCGATCTTTGCGATCCGCCTCAGCGGGCCTTGGAAGCTCATGGACCTCGACCAGGAGCGCCCCGTGCAGTACGCGATGGACGTGTACCTGCACGATCGCTGGATAATCCAGACCGATTCCACCGGCGATATCGCAAGCAAGCCGCCGATCTATCCCTGGATGGTCGCGATCGGCGGACACGCACTCGGCGGGGTGAGCCGCCTCGCGGTCTACATCCCGACCGCGTTTGGGATCGCCGGCGGCGCGATCGTGATCCTGCTGCTGGGGCGGTCGGTCTTCGGGCCGTGGGGCGGGGCGTTCGGGGCGCTCGCGTTCTGCTGCTCGACCTACTCGTTCAAGATGGTCCATCTGGCGCGCACCGACCCGCTGTTTTGCATGTGGGTCACGCTCGCGGCGGCGTGCGCGTGGCTCGCCTGGCAGGCCAGAGCCCATCTTCGTGCTCCAACCAGATGGATCCTCGGATTCTGGGCGTTCGCCACCCTGGCGACGCTTACCAAGGGGCCGCTGGGCCTCGTGATCGTGGCGATGGGGCTCGCTGCGATCTTCTGGGAGCGCAGAGCACGTCGCGCCGATCCGCCCACCCCGACGACCGATGCGCACGAAGCCGCCACCGGATTACGAACACTCTGGCCCCATCTCCTTGGGGCCGGCGGGCTCGTGCTGATCGCGGGCACCTGGCTGCTCGCGGCGTACTCGGTCGAGGGTCAGGCGGTGCTCGACAAGATGCTCGGGCGCGAGCTGATCGGGCACGCCCTGCGCAGCGACTCGGGCGACCCCCCGCTCGTCGGCTTCTGGAAGACCTGGGTCTACTTCCTCTCGCGGTATCTGCCGTGGAGTATCGTCGCGTTCATCGCGGTCGCGCGCGTTGTGCTCCGCCCGAGTAGCGACGACAGGACCCGCCGATTCGAGCGGTTCTGCGCATGCTGGCTGATGGGCGGGCTGGTCATGTTCAGCGTGTTCCCCCACCAGCGCCCCGATCTGCTGCTCCCGCTGATCCCCGCGGCGGCGCTGCTCGTGGGACGCCAGATCGACGACTGGCTGGGACGAGCCGGACGCGCGCGATGGGGCGTCGCCGCGTTGATCGTCGGCGTCGCGCTCGCGGCGGAGTTCGCGGTCTACCACATCACCGAGACGCGCGAGGACCCTGCGCCGATCGGCGAGTCACCAACGCGCTGGGACAAGATCGTGCGCACGCGCGAGATGCGCGAGTTCGCCCAGCAGATCACGGCGCTCGACATCCCCCGCCTGCACCTCGCGACCGGCCCTCTCGCGCTGCAGATCTTCATGGGTATCAAGGAGCCGCTGATCACCGGCGAGCGAGCCGGCGAACTTCTCCAAGGCGAGGATACCGTGTGGATCGTGCTCGAATCACGCGATGATCTCTCGCCGGCGAATCAGGACCACACGCGGGTCATCCTCAGCCACATCGGAGCGCGGGGCCGGACGCTGCTGGTCGTGACCAACGATCGCGTCGACTAACGCCCCAAGAGTCTGCTCAGTGGATGTCATCGCGCCCGCGGATTTGCGGTATCTTGCTCGAATCCGCTTATCGCTTGCGGAATCCGATCACCAGCCCGCCCAGGGCCGACGCCGTCGATGGCAAGCGTCCGGTAATGAACTCGCTGAATCCACCGAAGCTCCCGCGAGCGCTCGCCGCGAACGAGTCGTAGTGCCCCTGCATCTTGTCCCAGTTGACGGTGACGACCTCGACGTATTCCAGTCCGAATAACGCCACCAGGAACACGCCGACAACGATCAGGGTCAGGCGAACGAAGGTCCTCGCCGCGAACGCGATCGCAAACCCGACCGCGAAGCTGAACCCCACCCGAAAGATCGCCGGCGAGAGCTTATTGATTGTCGAGGATTCCTGCTCGATCAGGCCCGGCTGAGGACTGCCCTCCGCGTCAAGACCGATCGCCAGATCGCTGTTGATCGACCCGCCGTCCGCGGGTCCAACGGGCTTGTCACCCCACGCGGGCCCGATAGCCCACAACGCCCCGCCGATGAGCATCAGCCCGATGGCGATCAGCAGGCAGACCTGCTGGGCCTTGCCCAACTCAGCCTTCTTGGCGAGGCTGTCGCCCTGCATCTTCGGTCTGCGTTCGCCATCGTCCTTGCCCATGCGAGAATCCCCTCGTCCAGCATACGTTTCGCCCAGCCTCACGCCCAACGGGGCCCAACTCGATCCAACCTCGTCGGCGGGTTCTAAAGTACCCCCAGCAGGAGGATTCCATGACCACGACCGACCCGTTCAACGCCCGATCAACGCTCACCGCCGCTGGTAAGGACTGGAGCTACTGGCGCCTCGGCGCTCTCCAGGACCAGGGCGTGGGCGATATCCAGAAGCTGCCCTACTCGATTCGGGTACTTCTGGAGGCGATGCTCCGGAATCTGGACGGATTCACGGTCACCAGCGACGATGTCTCGGGCCTCGCCAGCTACAACGCCAAGAGCGTCAATCGCGTCGAGATGCCGTTCAGCCCAGGTCGCGTGTTGCTCCAGGATTTCACCGGCGTGCCGTGCGTGGTCGATCTGGCGGCGATGCGCGACGCCATGAAGCGTCTGGGCGGCGACCCATCGCAGATCAACCCCGAAGTCCAGTGCGATCTTGTGATCGATCACTCGGTGCAGGTGGACGACTTCGCGACGCGCGTGGCGCTGACGATCAACGCCGAGCGCGAGTTCGAGCGCAACAACGAGAGATATGTCTTCCTCAAGTGGGGGCAACAGAGCCTGAGCAACTTCCGCGTCGTCCCCCCGGCGACCGGCATCGTGCACCAGGTCAACCTCGAGTACCTCGCGCGCGGGGTGCTCACCCGCGAACGCAACGGCGTCCACGAGGTCTTCCCCGACTCGCTCGTCGGCACCGACAGCCACACGACCATGATCAACGGCCTGGGCGTCGTCGGCTGGGGCGTCGGAGGCATCGAGGCCGAGGCCGTCATGCTGGGCCAGCCCGTCTACATGCTCACGCCCGAGGTCATCGGCTTTCGCCTCAACGGGCGACTGCCCGAGGGCGCGACCGCCACGGACATGGTCCTCACCGTCACCGAGATGCTCCGCGCCCACGGCGTGGTCGAGAAGTTCGTCGAGTTCTTTGGCGACGGCATCGCCGAGTTGAGCATTCCCGATCGCGCCACGATCGCGAACATGGCCCCCGAGTACGGCGCGACGATGGGCTTCTTCCCGATCGACGAGCGAACCATCGACTTCCTGCGTTTCACCGGCAAGTCCGACGAGGAAGCCGAGCTGACCGAGGCCTACGCCAAGGCCAACGACCTGTTCTGGACCAAGGAATTAACCGAGCCGACCTTCACGGCCGTTCTCGAGCTCGACCTCGCGACCGTGCAGCCCTCGCTCGCCGGGCCCAAGCGCCCCCAGGACCGGATCGAACTCAAGAACATGCGCCCGGAGTTCAAGCGTGCATTGACCGCGCCCGTGGGACCCAAGGGCCTGGGAGTTGCCAACGAAGATATCAGCGCCCAGACCACGATTGTCTTGAGCGAAGCGAGCCATCCTGATGGGGCGGGACGCGAGGTCGCGCTCACCCATGGCACCGTCGTCATCGCCGCCCTCACGAGCTGTACCAACACGTCCAATCCCGACGTCATGATCGCCGCCGGCCTAGTCGCGCGCAAGGCTCGCAAGCTCGGGCTCAACCGCAAGCCGTGGGTCAAGACCAGCCTCGCCCCGGGCTCCAAGGTGGTCACCGAGTACTTCGACAAGGCCGGCCTCACCGAGGATCTCGATGCGCTGGGCTTCAACATCGTCGGGTACGGCTGCACGACCTGCATCGGCAACTCCGGCCCGCTGCCGCCGGAGATCGACCAGGCCATCAAGGACGCCGACCTCGTCGTCGCCAGCGTGCTCAGCGGCAACCGCAACTTCGAGGGGCGGGTCCACCCGGCGGTCAGGGCCAACTACCTCGCGAGCCCGCCGCTGGTCGTCGCCTACGCCATCGCCGGCACCGTCGATATCGACCTGGTGAACGACGCCATCGCGACCGACACCGACGGCAACGAGGTGTTCCTCAAGGACATCTGGCCCACGCACGACGAGATCGCCCAGCTCAAGGCCAAGTGTGTCAGCCGAGATCAGTTCGTCGACCGTTACGCCGACGTGTTCACCGGCAACCCGACGTGGAACGATGTGCCCGTCAGCAAGAGCGAGTTGTACGGGTGGGACGACGCGTCCACGTACATCCAGAACCCGCCGTTCTTCGACGGCATGGGCGAGGATCCGCCGGGCTTCGCCAATATCCAGTCCGCCCGCGTGCTGTGCATGGTGGGCGACAGCGTGACGACCGACCACATCTCGCCCGCCGGGCGCATCGAGCCCGAGACCCCCGCCGGCAAATACCTGCTGGAGTCGGGCGTGAGCAATCGCGAGTTCAACAGCTACGGCTCGCGTCGCGGCAATGACCGCGTCATGACCCGAGGCACCTTCGCCAATGTCCGCGTCAAGAACAGGCTCGCGACCGAGAACGGCAAGGCCCGCGAGGGCGGCTGGACGCGCGACTTCACCAAGGGCGACACGCTCAACGACGCTCCCATCGCCTACATCTACGACGTCGCGATGAACTATTCGAGCGCCGGCACATCACTGGTCGTGCTCGCGGGCAAGGACTACGGCATGGGCTCCAGCCGCGACTGGGCGGCCAAGGGGACGATGCTCCTGGGCGTTCGCGCGGTCATCGCCGAGAGCTTCGAGCGGATCCACCGCAGCAACCTTGTGTTCATGGGCGTGCTTCCTTTGGAGTTCGCCGGCGGAAAGAGTGCTGAGAGCCTGGGGCTCAAGGGGGACGAGACCTTCGATATCGAGCTGCCCGATCCATTGGAGCCGGGTGCCGAGATCACCGTTAGCGCAACGCCCGCCGGTGGTGGGGCCCCAATCACGTTCGCGTGCAAGAGCCGCATCGACACGCCGATCGAGATCGAGTACTACCGCAACGGCGGGATTTTGCAGACGGTGATTCGCAAGAAGCTGAATGAGGCGAGGCAGACCGTGTGAGCGTGCAGGTCTGCGCAATCTCGGCCCAAGACGCCCGTCCCATCCGCCACGCCGTCCTCCGCCCCGCCCAGCCCGCCGAGCGCCTCATCTACCCCGGCGACGACACCGCAATCCACCTCGGCATTCGCACCAACGAGACCCTCGTCGCCGTCGCATCGATCTATTCCGAGCCGATCCCCGGTACCACCGACCCCGCCTGGCGCATCCGGGGTATGGCCACCTTGCCCGAGCATCGCGGCGAAGGGCACGCCCGCCGCCTCGTCGAAGCCGGTCTCACCAGGGCCCGCCAGATCCACCCCGGGCCCGCCTGGTGCAACGCCAGAACAACCGCCGCAGGGTATTACGAGCGGCTCGGCTTCAATCCCCTCGGCGAGGAGTTCGAGATCCCCGACATCGGCCCGCACTTCGTCATGGTCCGCCAAAGCTGAGAGCGAGAATCCAGGCGAGTAAGTGGCCCTGACCGATCACCTCGCCCGCCATGCCTCCAGCACCTCGCGCTCCCGCTCGGCGCCAATTCCCGCGCGCAATCGGCTCCGGCGTTCCTCGGGCAACGAATCCCAGTACGAGAGCGTGTCCCGCACGGTCTCGCTCAGCGGTCGACAGTTCAGCCCGGCGCCAATCGCGCGCGAGTTGTCCCATGTGTTCGCCCCGCCTTGCTCGGGGTCCTGCCTGGGCATCCAGATCGGCATCTCGACCCAGCCGCGCACCTCCTGCTCGGCGAGAAACTCGTGATCGTCGACCCATGTGAAACTCGCGTCCCCGCCGGTGACCGCCTTGCAGCCGTACAGCAACTCGCCGATGTTCGCCGGGTGATTCGGCCCAGACGCGTTGAAATCGCGCAGGTCGCGGTTCTCCAGCAGCGTGACAAGAAACGCCCCGAGATCGTGCGCGTCGAGCCACGCCGCGGGATCGAGCCCGTCGCCCGGCGCGAGGACCTCGCCGCCACGCCGGACGCGCACGGGCCAATAGGTAAACCGATCGGAGCGATCGCCCGCGCCGACGATCAGCCCCGGGCGGACAACCGTGACCTTCCCGGCCATCGTCGCGTGCGCGGCACGCTCGCACTCGGCCTTCATCGTGCAGTAGTGCCGTTTGACGTCTTCGGTCGACGGATCTTCTAACGTGTCCAGGAGCGAGTCCTCGTTGCCGTTGACGACCGACGTCCAGTCCTTGAACGCGCAGATGCTCGACACATACAGATACTGGCTCGCGCGCTCGCCGAGCATCCCGCACGACGCCCGGACCCACCTGGGGATGTTCGCCGACGTATCGATCACCGCGTCGAACTCACGCCCCTCCAGCCCGCTCAGCCCCTCGTCGATCCTCGGATCGCGGTCGCCCTTGATCTTCTCGAGATCCGGAAACAGTTCGGTGTTGCTCCGTCCGCGATTGAACAGCGTCACGCTGTGCCCGCGCGCCACGGCGTACCGCACCGTGTGCGGGCCCAGGAACCCCGTGCCGCCAAGCATCAGGATGTTCAGCGACTTCGAGGCCGGCGCGGTCTCAGGCTGACGGGCCCAACCCGTGCGAGTCGCCCCAAGTGCGCCCAGACCAACTCCGCCAACCGCGGCGGTCTGCAGAAACTCTCGACGCGTCCTCGACCCCTTGCTCGATCCACTGCTCGCCATGCGATCCCCCTTGCTCGGGTGTGCCCTGAGATACACCACCTACCGCCCGCCAGGCACCAGGAGGCAGTCAGTTCGTCCAAGTTCGGGGAATACTTGGTATTTGTGATCCATCTCGCTATGCTGCTGGCGTGCCGTCGGAATCTACAACCTCGTCCGCAGTCGCCGAGACCGTCAGCCGCGTCTGGGGCTTCGACACGCTGCGTCCGCTGCAATCCGAGGCCATCGTCGCGGCCCTGGCTAGCCGCGACGCCCTGGTCGTCCTGCCCACCGGCGGGGGCAAGAGCCTGTGCTACCAGGTCCCGCCGCTGGTCGCCGGCGAGTTGACGGTCGTCGTCAGCCCTCTCATCGCCCTGATGAAGGACCAGGTCGATGGCCTGGTGCTCAACGGCTATCCCGCCGCGGCGGTCCACTCGGGCTGCTCTCAAGACGAGCTCGACCGCGCCAGCGCCATGGTCGCCGATGGCTCACTCCGCCTGCTGTTCGTCGCCCCCGAGCGCCTTCTGTCCGTCCGCTTCGACAACCTCCTTGCGGGTATGGCCGTTGCTCGCTTTGCCATCGACGAGGCCCACTGCATCAGCCACTGGGGGCACGATTTTCGCCCCGAGTATCGCCAGCTCGCCACGCTGCGACAGCGCTATCCGAACGCGAGCATCCAGGCGTTCACCGCGACCGCCACGCCGCGGGTCCGCGACGACATCGTCAGGCAGCTCTCGCTGCGCGACCCGGCGGTCCACGTGGGCGTGTTCGACCGCGCCAACCTTGTGTATCGCGTCCTGCCGCGTGTCGCGCGGGACGACCAGATCGCAGAGATTCTCTCGCGCCACCAGGACGACGGGGCGATCGTGTATTGCATCAGCCGCAAGGACACCGAGTCGATCGCAGAGGCCCTGCGGGCGCGTCAGATCGACGCCAGGCCCTACCACGCCGGGCTCAGCCACGACAAACGCCGGCGCGTGCAGGAGAACTTCATCAACGAGCGCTTGCCGGTGGTCGTCGCGACCGTCGCCTTCGGCATGGGGATCGATCGCTCGAATGTCCGCTGCATCATCCACGCGGCGTTGCCGAAGTCCGTCGAGGCCTACCAGCAGGAGACCGGCAGGGCCGGGCGCGATGGGCTGGACGCGGAGTGCATCCTGCTGCACGCATCATCGGACGCGGCCCGCTGGCGAAGGCTCTACGAGATGTCCGCCGCCGAGAGCGATTCAGAGCCCCAGGTGCTCCAGGCCCAGCTCTCTCTGCTGGACGAGATGCGTGGGTTCGCGAGCGGCGCCGGGTGCCGCCACAAGGCCCTGTCGGAGCACTTCGGCCAGGCGTACGACAACGACGACTGCGAGGCGTGCGATGTCTGCCTCGACGAACTCGACATCCGCGAGGACTCGACCGACATCGCACGCAAGATCCTCTCGTGCATCGCCCGCCTGCGCCTGCAATCGGGCCTGGACTTCGGCGCGGCCCACGTCGCCGACGTCCTGCGAGGCTCGAGGGCCAAGAAAATCCTCGACCACAAGCACGACCAGGTCTCCACCCATGGCATCCTGCGCGACCACTCGCGCAACAGCGTGCTCAGCTTCATCAACCAGCTCATCGACCGCGGCGTGCTCGAACGCTCCACCGGTGAGTACCCCGTGCTCGTGCTGAACGAGGCCTCTCGCGGCGTCCTGAAGGGCGAGTTAGCCGTCGCCATCGTCGAGGTCAAGGACACGCGTGCGCCCGCGTCGGCCCGCTCGTCTCATGAGCTTCCGCTCGACGCCGACGAGCATCGGATCTTTGAGGCTCTGCGGACGCTGCGCCGCGAGATCGCCCAACAGATGGGCGTCCCGCCGTACGTCGTCTTCGGCGACGTGTCCTTGCGGGAGATGGCCGCGATTCGACCGGGCTCGCGCGAGCAGTTCGCGACCATCCGAGGCGTGGGGGCCCAGAAGCTGGAGTCGTTCGCAGAGCCGTTCCTCGCGTGCATCGCCACAGAGTGCGGAGCGATCGGGCTCGAACTGAACACTGCGCCCGCGCCGCCAATCGTCACCAGGCCATCACGACCGGCGAGCCCGAAGAAGATGAACCCCCAGAAGGCCCTCGCCTTCGAGCGTTTCAGCGAGGGCGACTCGATCGAGCAGGCCGCTGGCGCGATCGGCAGAGCCCTGAGCACGACCGCGGGCTATCTCATCGAGTGGATCGAGCGCGAGTCACCCAGGTGCATCGACGCGTGGGTGGCGGGCGAGGTCTATCAGCGCATCGCCGAGGCGATCGGCGAGGAGGGCAAGCCGTTCCTGCGTCCGATCCACGACCGCCTCAACGGCGAGGTTTCGTATGAGCAGATCCGCGCCGTGATCGCGCACATCAACGCCGCGAGATAGTGGCATCGAAGCCGACATCCGCTCGCTCTGTCCAGCGGCTTGGCGAGTGAGAGCTGGTGCTCAATCTGCACTACTCTCCGAGGAACATGGTCCTCGTCGTGAAGTCCAGTCGCATCTTATGGAATCGAGCGAGCGCTGAGTTTCCAAGCAATCCGCTCTGGGGACCAAGTCGCTTGAGCACCGAGAGTGGACCCACGCGAGCCGGCACGTCCTTGAGCGATTGACCGCCGAGCGTCAGTGAGTCGATCGTCGCGGCAACCAGGGGCGTCGAGCCGCCGTCTAGGCCGCGTGCCTCACGAGCCGGTGCGGTCGGGACAACGCCACCTCTATCGGCCCCGATCGGAGCCAGAATGCAGTCCGGAGCGCCCGTGTCCAGGATCCAGGTAATGGGTGTGTCGTTGGCCTTGGCGCGCACGATGAGGTGGTTCATGGCATGCACGAACGGCACGCCCTTGGCGGGGTCCCCAGTATTTGCATCGTCCGCGGCTGCGAAGATCAGCTCTCCGCTCTCTTCACTGCCCTGTGGATAGACGAACGTGACAATGTCGGCTTCGCGCAACAACTCGAGCCCAACTATTCCCTTCGCCCCGATATTCTCGATAATCTTCGCCTGATCGTCTTCGAGGATCTCCGCACTCACGTCTTCAAACACCACCGAGCCGAGTTGCAGTGAAGACACCGAGATCACGCCGGCGATCCCGAACGAACCCGTCGCGCCGCCGGCGGAATACTCGAGCTTGCGCACGCCTTTCTCAGAGTACTCCAGCATGTACCCCGGCTCGAGATCGACATCGTCTGGCAGCACGCTCCGCGTGAGCACCAGAGCGCTACCACCACCGGTATCCACGATCAGATCAATCTCCGTCCCATCGGCGAGCACCCCGCGAACCATCGGATAACCGTTGCGGAGCGAGAGCGAGACTCGCCCCGTCACGGCAGGTCCGATCCTGCGCCGATAGACCTCGCTGGTGATCGAGTAGTCGTTCTGACCGAGCGGTATCTGGCCCTGGAACACGTCGATGACCGGGCCGATTTCGTCTGGTTGGATGTTGCCGTCGATGACGGTGAACGAGGCGAGCGGACCATCCACGCCCGTGATGCTGATGCGCACGTCGTATTCGTCCAGTGCCGAAGCGGGGCCGACAGGCAGTTCACGCTGCGAGCCGTCAGCGTTCTGGATTGTCTGATGCAACTGGCCGTTCTTATTCCGCAGGATGAGCATCGTCTGCTCGTCGAGTTGCTGCAGGTCGCCAGAGATGCCGGGCGAGTATGGAACCACTGACGCGATGTACTCGCTCGCCCCGCCGATCTGGACAATCTGGGTTTGGCCCTCCGGGACATTCAGCCGCTCCAGTGAAACCCCCTCGGCGCTCTTCTTTGCCAGCAAGACGTGGCAGTCTTGTGCGTGCAAGTGGGGGGCAATGAGCGTCGCTGCCGCCGCTGCGCTCACTGTCACGAGCCGTTTCCGTATTTGTAATGACATTCGACAATCTCCGTGGCCGGTGCTCCAGGACGAGGACCGCAGGTCCGCACGGTGCGGACATGGCGAGCCTGATACGCAACAGGGATGCGCAGCACGAACGGTTCCGCCGCCAAACGTTGAAATTAGACGCGATCCTTCGACCAGCTGACGCAAAGGTCGCTGACGCGAGGGTCACCGGCTCGGGGAGAGTCGCTTATCTACACCCGCTCGCGCTTCGAGTCCTCGGGCACCAGCCCCGCGTCGTAGGCGAACTCGGCCAGGCGGATCCGGCTCCGCTCACCAACCTTGCGCACGATCGCGTCGCGGTGCTTCTCGACCGTCTTGGGGCTCAGATCCAGCAGCTCGGCGATGTCTCGCGTCGGCATGCCCCGCCCGATGAGCGAGATCACCTCTACCTCGCGAGGGCTGAGCTTGGACATCACCCCGAGATTCACAAAGCGCGAGTGTGTGACGTCGCCCATCGAGTCGCCCAGCGGGCCGGCGACCTTGTTGCTCACGATCACGCAGCGGTCCTCACCGGGGATCGGCTGGAACAGCGAGACGATCTGTGCGCCCCGCCACACCGAACGGACCCGCAGGCCTTGGCCCAGCGAGAGTGCTCTTCGGACGAACTCCAGGCGCTCGCTGGCCCACGCCTTGGGCAGGCGGCTGCTCCATTCGTAGCTGGTGAGGCCCTTGCCGTCTTCGCCGAAGTACATCACGTTGTCCGTGTCGTTGGCGAACAGGGTGCGTCCGTCATTCGTGCAGACGTTGACACCCACGCCCGGGGACTCCACAAGGGTTTCCCATGCCTGGTCGCCGATAAGATTCAACTGGTCACCTTCCAATGTCGCGGTCACATGTACACCTCGCTCAATTCCCCATGTTTCCCCCGGCAGTCCGTACCGGAGGCTAGCGATAACACTAGCTCGGTCAGAGGCCGCTGGCACAGATTTGTGCTCATCTGCCGCAAGATTCAACGGCCAATCGTTCTTCTTTCAGTGTTTTTACCTATCACGGGTGCCTATAACCCAAGCGATCGGAGCATCTTCTCCTCGTCCCACGTCTCGACGCCGAGGCTCTGAGCCTTGCCCAGCTTGGAGCCGGCATTCGCGCCGGCGATCAGGTAGTCGGTCTTGCTGCTCACCGACCCAGCCACATGGGCACCCATCTCTTCGAGGAGCTCTTTGAGTTGCTCGCGCGTGAACCGCTCGAGCGTGCCGGTAATGACAAATGTCTTGCCAGCGAGGGGGTGGTCGCCAGGCCCGTCCATCGCACCCTCGAAGTTCACGCTCACGAGGCTGACGCCGGCCTCTCGCAGGCGATCGAATGTGATTCGGGCTGCCTTGCTGTGGAGATATGCATGAACGATGGGTGCCGTTGTTGCGCCCAGACCGGTCTCGGGCGGATCGATGATCTTGGCGTCCGAACCCGTGAGTTCCGCTCGCCGATCCTTGCTCATCTGGTTGACCGCGACGGGCATCAGACGCCAGAGCGGTGCGTCCAGAACGGCGTCGATATCGGCGAAGAGGCAGGCGAGCTGGCGCGCGGTTGCGCTGCCGACGTGCCGGATTCCCATGCCGGCCAGAACTCTCGCCAATCCGCGCGACTTTGCGTCTTCGATGCCTACCAGGAGCTTGTCCACCTTCTTCTCGCCCATTCGCTCCAGTTCGAGGAGATCGTCGCGACGCTCCGCTAGACGAAACACGTCGGCGAAGTGCTCAAATGGGATCGGCAGAACATCCGGTGGGACTCCCAACTCGTCCCGGGCGGGATCATCGGGGTCCAGGGACGTCGCGCGGATCTGATCAATGGTCCGCTCGCCGAGGCCGTCGATATCCATCTGCCCGCGACCTGCGAACCAGACCAGCTTCTCGCGGACCTGTGCCGGGCACTCGGGGTTGACACATCGGCGCGTCGTCTCCGCCTCCGGGTTCTCAGCGCCCTCGGGCGGCTCCACCTCAACCGGCCCGGCACACACCGGGCAGGTCTTGGGAGGCTCGATCGGCTTGGCGCTCTCAGGACGCTTGCTCAGCACGACCCCGAGCACATACGGGATGATCTCGCCGGCCTTGGTGACCTCGATGGTGTCGCCGACGCGGATGTCCTTCTTGGCGATCTGCCCGTAGTTGTGGAGCGTGGCGTGGCGGACCATCGTGCCGCTGAGCAGCACGGGCTCCATCACCGCCCTCGGCGTGACCTTGCCGGTCTTGCCCACCTGGTGCTCGACCTCGATGAGCCTCGTCGGCTTGTGCTCGGCGGGGAACTTGTAGGCGATGGCCCAGCGCGGGCTCTTGGAGGTCACGCCCAGTCGTTGTTGTGCGTCATAGCGATCGACGCGGACGACCATGCCGTCGGTGGCGAAGGGCAGCTCGCGGCGTTCGCCATCGAAGCGCCGGATCGCTTCGAGGATCTCGTCCAGCGTCCGGCAGATCTGGACATGCTCGCCCGCGGGCAGCCCCAGCGAGCGCACTCGCTCGATGAACTGGGCGTGCCCATCGGCGAACCCGTCTTCCATCTGGCCACGCCCGTGGACGACGAAACCCAGTCTTCTGCTCGCGGCGACCTTGGGGTCCAGGCTCTTGAGCGTGCCGGCGCACGCGTTGCGGGGGTTCATGAAGGCCTCGAGGCCCTCGGCGTCGCGGCGCTCGTTGATGCGCACGAACTCGCCATCGGGAATGAACGCCTCGCCTCGGACCTCCAGCACGCCGGGGATTTCAGTTTCTCCAGTCGCGAGGAGCCTCAGGGGCACGGACTGGATCGTGCGGACGGCGTGGGTCACGTCGTCGCCCTTGCGCCCGTCGCCCCGAGTGACACCCCGGATCAGCTCGCCCCGCTCGTAGCGCAGGCTGATCGCGACGCCGTCGATCTTGGGATCGACGCAGAAGTTGATCTCGCTCGATCCATCTGTGTCCTGCCCGCCGAAGAGCGAATCGTCGTCGCTCTTGCCCAGCAGGCGGACCATCCGGGCGTGCCACTCGCCGAGGTCGGCCTCGTTGTAGGTATTGTCGATGCTGAGCATGGGCACGGGGTGCTCGACGGTCTGGAAGCCCTCGATGGGCTCGCCGCCGACGCGTCGGGTCGGGCTGTTGGGGTCGTCGAGTTCGGGGTGGCTCGCTTCGAGCTCGCCCAGCTCCGCGAGCAGCAAATCAAACTCGCGGTCAGACATGACCGGCGAGGAATCGACGTAGTACGCGCGATTGGCCCGTTCGAGGAGGTCTCGAAGCTCGCCGACGCGTTTCTCGACTTTGGTGGGTCGGGGCTTTGGCACAGGCGCAATGGTATTTGGGATTGGGGTCTCGGGTCTAGGGTCTCGGGTCTCGGGTCTGGGGTGGCATCAATGCTCTCGGAGCGTTTCTCGGTGGCGGGGTGGTTCGGGGATGCACCTGGCATCTGCAACCTCGTTGCCCGGTCCGGTCGCAGGGCGCAGGTCGCCACGGAGTGGCGCTGCGAACATAGCGAGGGGCGATAGCCCCTCGATGGTGTCATACAGGAAACCCAGCCCCGGCAGGGGCGCTCGAACGCCCCTCGTGTTGCTCGCCAGCGAAGCCTCGTACGCCATCCACTCGAACGCTGCACCGTCGATGAGGCTGCTCCAGGGCTTTGGGGTCGGGGACCGATCGCTATGATCGCGCCATATGTGTGCATCGATCATCGACGGCAAGGCGCTGGCGGCAACGGCACGGGTGGATCTGGCCTCGCGGGTGGCCCGCGTGCGCGAACTCGGCGGGCGGGCCAGCCTCGACGCCCTGCTCGTCACCGGGCAGGATCCCCAGGACCTTGGCCCCTCAAGGGTCTACGCCCAGAACCAGCGGAAGACCTGCGAATCGCTGGGGATCGACTATCGCCTGCACGAGCTGGCCTGTTCGACCGCCGATGACATCATCGGGCGGGTGCTGGTGCTCAACGAGCGCGAGGATTGCTCGGCGATCATGCTGCACCTGCCGCTGCCCCCGGGCGTGGATCCCTACGACGTGCAGCGCCTGATCGATCCCAACAAGGACGTCGAGGGCGTGAACCCGGCGAACATCGGCAACGTCGTCTATGGACGCGACGGCTACGCGCCGTGCACGGCGCTGGCGGCGATGGCCCTGATCGAATCCACCGCCATCGACCCCAAGGGCAAGCTCGCGGTGGTGGTGGGGGCCAGCGACGTCGTGGGCAAGCCCCTGGCCGTGCTGCTGATGCGGTCCGAAGCGACCGTGGTCAGCTGCAACGAGTTCACGCCCGATCTTGCGAGCCTGACGCGCGAGGCGGACATTCTCGTCGCCGCCGTGGGCAAGCCCGGGCTGATCACCGCGTCCATGGTCAAGCCCGGCGCGGTCGTGATCGATGTGGGTGTGAATCGCATTGTCGATGACAATGGCAAGACCCGCACCGTCGGCGATGTCGCGTTCGATGAGGTCAGCAAGGTCGCCGCGCATATCAGCCCCGTGCCCGGCGGGGTGGGTCCGATGACCGTCGCGGTGCTGCTGCGCAATGTGGTCAAGGCCGCCGAGCGGGAGTTCGGAGTTGAGTGTCAGGGCTCAGCCTGACCGGTCGCCTACCCAACGCTTACACGCTTGGCAACTCGAACCCCTCGCGACGCCTGTAGTCCATCAGCGAGTCGCTCCCATCGGTGAACCGCCAGCGAACCGGATCCCAGCCAAAGCCGCGATCATTCCAGTACGCGAGGTTGACCAGATGACAGCAGGTGATCGTGCGAGCGCCGACCTCGACGTCGCAGATGGGGCGTTCGCGGCTGCGGATGCAATCTATCCAGTTGCTCAGGTGGTTCCGATGGCGGGGCAGGTGCATGTCGTCGTCGCCGATGGGCTCTTTCAGGATCCCGTCGGGCACGCTGATGAGGCGTCCGCGGTCGACGTGGATCATGCCGTCGGTGCCGATGAAGGTGGTGCCGCTGGGTCCGCCGTGGGTGATGACCGCGCCATTCTCATAGACCAGGCGCACGCCGCGCATGGGCTCGCGTGATCCCTCGGGCAGCTCGACGCGGATGGGTCCTGATTCGTCCATGCCCAGGCCCCATTGGGCGATGTCATAGTGGTGTGCGCCCATGTCGGTGAAGTAGCCGCCGGAGTATTCGCGATACGCCCGCCAGCGCGGGTAGTGTCCGTGCACGCCGCGCGGGCTGAGCTCGGAGTGGTAGGCCCGCCAGGGTGCCGGCCCGAGCCAGCGTTCCCAGTCGAGGCCCGATTCGATCTGCTCGCCCTCGAGATCGCACCACTTGGCCGGGTCGCCCACGCCGACGTTGACATTGAGCACCCTTCCGATGCGTCCGTTGCGGACATACTCGCAGGCCTTCGCGAAGTTGTGCCCGTACTCGGTGCGCTGCTGGCTGCCGGTCTGGAAGACCCGATCGCCCTTGCGGACGGCGTCGATGCAGGCCTTGGCCTCGCCGATGGTGAGGGTCAGCGGCTTCTCGCAGTAGATATCCTTGCCCGCGGTGCAGGCGTCCAGGACGATGTTGGCGTGCCAGTGGTCGGGCGTGCAGATCGCCACGGCGTCGATATCATCGCGCGCGAGAAGCTCGTGATAATCCAGATACGCGTCGCAATCGCTGTTGCCATAGGCCTCGTTGACCATGTTCTGGCGATGGTCTCGGCGGGTCGAGTCCACGTCGCAGACCGCGACGATGCGGATGTTCTCGTTCTTGAGCCAGCCGGCGCCGTTCATCAGATTGCGGGCGCGGATGCCCAGGCCGATGAATCCGACGGTGATCTGGTCGTTCGGCTGCACGCGCCCCGCCCGGGCGAGCACGCTGCTGGGAACGACAAACGGCGCGGCGAGCGCCCCGGCGGAAAACGATCTGCGAGAAATGGGCGTCTGCATGCTCTGACCTCCGGTTGGCCTACGAGCATACCGCGCGCCGCCGATCGAGTGGGACCAGTCGCAGGCCCGACCGTGAGGGAGGGCGCCTACCAGCTCTTCTCACCCTTCCATGCTCCCTCTGTGAACCCGCCAACACCCCTGGGTTGCCTCAATCACACAGGCGACACGAGGCTTGGTAGAACGGATAGGCGCCTTCCCTCACGGTCGGGCCTGCGATAAACCCATCGAACGACCGCGACACGAATCTTGATCCTGTTCCAGAGCCCGCCTCAGCGATCCACGCCGTTGCGACTCTGGTGGATGGTCACGGGCCAGCCGTCGAACTGTCTGGCGTTCGGATCCGCGGGATCGACCCAGCGAGGCCAGCACTCGAAGTCGATCTCGCCGCTGTCGCGATGGAGGCGCACGATGCCGTAGCCCGGCATGCGATCGTAGAGGTTTCGCGGCTCGTGCCCGCTGCGGACCGGATTGGCGGCGGCCCAGACGGTCACGCGATTGCCAAAGCCATCGAAGAAATCGCCGGTATATCGCGCAGAGCCGAGTTCGCGATTCAGGCCCTCTGTCGGCGGCCACCAGCGCCTGGGCCAGGTGTTGGCGATCGCGGGGCTCGTGAAACAGAACCCGCCGTCGCGGAACTCTTCCACGCCATACTCAATGAGCGTGGCCAGGTGTTGGTCGCCCGCCAGATGCAGAGCACCGGCATCGCGCAGGAGCGTCACAGCCTCGTTGCGTCCGGTTTGGGGCCAGCCGCCCGAGTCGGTGTCCGCCGCCAGCTTGTACTCGCTGGGATATTCCTCGGGCAGGGGATATTTCAGGCTCGGCAGGACCGATCCGCTGGTCGCGTCGGCGGGGATGGTCGCGACATTGGCGAACGGGGTCTGCGACAGGCAGACCTTGGTCCAGACGCCCTCGCCTTGCGCACTCGACCACTCCGCAAGAAACGCCAGTTGGCTCTCGCCCAGCAGCGTCGCGCCGGGTACGTCGGCGTCTCTGGGATCGAAGTTGGGATTCTGAAACCAGCCATTGACGACGCGACCCTCGGGCACCATGACGCTCGCCGAGCTCTTGAACTGGCGGTCGGCGAGGATCGCAAAGCTGACCCCGGCGTAGGTGAGCTCGGTCGTATAGACGCTGTAGCCCTCGCCGACGGGCCCGTCGATCCTGGGCGTCGGCAGGTGGCTCGTCTGGGTGCGGTGGATGGCGTTGATTACCCTGGGACTCTTCTTATACCCGCCCGAGTCCTGTGCGCTCAGGCCGTCGCGCGCCCGCGCTCGCTTGCCCCCCGCGCCCCAGAAGTTGCCGTGATAGACATCGTGATCGTCTGGAATACAGATCGTCGGGCGGTCGCGCGTGATCTCGTTGAAGCTCCAGCACCAGCGTGACCACTTGTAGAGGTAATCCAGGATCGCGATATCGTCTGTTCGCCCGTCCACGGGGTCGATGTCGCCCTCGTAGATCTGATCGCCGGCGAAGAAGAGCAGATCCGGGTTGTGAAACGCGACCGCTTGGGCCGTCTCGTTGTGGGGGAACCAGATCCCGTCGTGGTTCCACGCGAGCCCGCCGGTGTAGTTCTTCATGCAGTTGAGCGAGGCGATGACGAACTCGTCATCGGTCGGCGTGGCACGAACAACGCCCTCGTAGTATGTGTCCTTCCTGTTGCCGCGAAGGTCGGTGAGTCGGTACGCGACTCGATAGCGTGTGCGACGAGAGCCGTCCCACTCTGGCACGCGAAAGACGGCAGTGCGACTGTCCGGATCGATCTCGGCGCGAGCGACTGTCCGCCAACGCCCACGATCAGCGATTTGCAACACCGCGACATGGCGAGCCGACTCGATCGGAGGGAACTGTGCCGTCAGCGTCAGGGTCCCGCCATCGTCGACCGTGTACATCGCATTCCATACAGGGCCGAACGTGCGCTCCGCATGGAATGACACGCTGCTGCCATCCGGGACGGTCTCGTTAATTACCCAGTTCTCAAACCAATGACCCATGCCGTCGCATCCAAGGTGTGACACGATTGCCACCATTCCATCAACTTGCCGCTCTTCGAGTCCCTCGAGGGTGACCTCATCGAGCACCTCGCCGTCGGCGTGTGTCACGCCATGGAGGATCGATCGTCCGTCGGGCCCGCGTCGAATGCGAACGACGAGGTCGATCGCCGTTGGCGAGCTACCCTCAGCTTGCTCCGCGCTCCGGCTCGTGGGCTTGAGCACAGGTGCTTCATCTGGGCGAAGTGGTCCGCCGATGGACCAGCCGTTGCCTGCATTCGACGCGGCGCCATTGTCGCGGATCACGATGCGTCCGGACTTATCCACGAGCACGAGTATCCCCCCATCGGTCGCGGGGCGATGATGGATCTGTGCCGTTAGTCGATAGTCAACATCCTCGCCACCGGCACCGATGAGGATGCCCGCGAGCGCGCCCGGTTGCCACTCGCCCGTTGGCGAGATCGCGCCTAGTCGCACCTGAACGGTTGCCCCCGCGCGGGTTGGCCGCACCGATCGTCGGAGATCGAAGAGTGTCCGCAGCGGGAAGTTCTCGCGCGCCTCGATGCACTCGATGCGTCCATCTGCAACGCGCCAATCTTGCAGCCGATTGGCCCAGTATTCCGGGCCGATCCAGGTTCTCTCGGGCGGCTCCCGGCCCAGAGCCGACGATGGCAAGATGATGGCAAGCACGAGCATTGCGACGTGTTGGCACGAAGGCATGCAAAGAGCATATTCACCGGCGGCGATCGAGCGATTATCCGTGCTGATGGAACTCAGACAAGACTGTCGTTAGTGCCCAGGTCGTCGGCGGCGCATCGACAGCAGCGCGATTCCGGCCAGGCCCAGCACCGCAGAGCCCGGAAGTGGAACCGAAGCAGTCACTTCGTCGCCATCGCCGAACTTGACCGGACCGGCGGGTCCGATGCCGAGGCTTTCGCCCCCCTGCCCGGAGAAGTCGTCAAAGAAGTGGATATTCGGGGGAGCGTGGGATACGCCGAAATGTTGCATGGATATCGGCGATACCCAGCCATCCTGGGCCGACGCCGGGCCGGCCAAAGCCGCTCCCGTCAATACTATTGTTAGGCAGATCGCTCTCATCACCTCACCAGGCTCTCGCTCACCACTCTTCGCCCGAGAAGACTCTCAACTTCTCTCTCGCGGGCGTTCAACTCAGCATACCCGGTCCATTCGTTCGCCACAAGGAGGTGTTTGCGTTCACCCCATGTTTGCCATGGTTTCGTTGGTTATTGAATCTTGTGGGCCATCTTATCGGGGTCGAGTCCAAGCAATGGAGGTCAACCGGCGCTCCCAACGGCGGTAGAGCCGAGAATGACAACGGCTCGGGCAAACACACAAGGGGCTCATGACATGAACACGATTCCACGTCGCGCCATCCTGATAGCCGCCCCGAGTGCGTTGGCACCCCCAGCACTCGCCGGCAGATCCTTGAGACACTCTCTGAACGTGGGCGGGGCTCCGTATCAGGGATTCCCCAACCAGGATCCCGCGCTTGTTCGCGAGATCGTCACGAAGTCTCACTTCGATCTGGATGCGGTCCAGGCTCTGATCGAGCGCCAGCCCGCCCTGGCCAAGGCGGCAATCGATTGGGGCTTCGGCGATTGGGAGTCTGCCCTCGGGGCCGCGAGCCACATGGGACGCGTCGATATCGGCGAGGCGTTGCTCGCGGGCGGTGCTCGCGCCCGAGCCGGTAGCGGTCGCGAAGTTCGTGTCACGGGCGTGAGGAGGAGTTACTACCGGCCGATGAAAACTCGAGAGTAACCGAGCGGGGAGCAGGTGTCGATCGCGCTGATGAGCGAGAACCGAAGTACGGCTGTCCTGTCGATGCCAACCAGCCAGCGTCGCAAGCGAGGGGTGCCCGCGTCTGCTGAGGCCGACGGTGGCAGCGCGGGACAAATCCATCGACGTGAAGCAGATATCGAGTCGCCCGGAGCAGTGAGATGTTATAGTGAATTCGGCACCAGCATCGAGATTATCCAGAACACGATGGGCCCGCCAACTGTACAGAACACGATGAGTCCGCCTACCACTCCGTTGGCGACGCCCCGGAAGATCGGGCTCTTCAGACGGTCTTGGAACTGCTTGCTGGCTAGGTACTTCGCCCGGCTTTCGATGGTGCCAAGTTGTGAGTCCATCGTTTCGAATCGAGCGTCCATCCTCCCGAGGCGTGCGTTGATTAGCTCAAGCTGGCTCAGCATCTTCTCAGCCATGACGTCATCCATTGGAGGCCTCTCTGTGGGGTCGATCGGTTACGAATGGGTCCGACGGGCCTCGTAGGATAGAACGTGTTTAGTCAACCGACACCATTCTCGCCTCGACCGATTCGGGCGGTCGGATTGCTCGAACATCGCGGCTGGACGCTGAAACGCTATGACATCCATATCCAGGGTGATCCGCTCGATCAGGCGGCCCATAGAGCCGGCTGCGCGTTCGCGCTCGCGCTGCTGCCCCTTCCCGGCGAGACCGCCCGGCGTCCCGGCGTCGGGTTCATCATCTGCCATCAGGGCGCGAGCGTCGATTATCTGATCCTCAACTGGTGGGACAACCACAACGAGCTGTTCCAACGGATTTGCATCCGCCCCCGACCCGACGGTGCGTGGGAGACCGGCGAGGGTCGCGGGAGTTTTTGCGTGTGGGACGCCGAGGTCATCTGGCAGGAGCGCCAAGCGTACGTTCACCATGTGCTGAGCGAGTCGCCCGATATCGCGGGGTATCTCGGCGACACTGCCTGGGTGAGCGCATCGCGAGGGGTCGCCGCACATGGCTCTTGAGATGAAGAACTCGTGCGAGCGCTGCGGGCGAGAGCTTGCCCAGGACGCCCCGGCGTACATCTGCTCATACGAGTGCTCGTTCTGCCCGGACTGCGCCGGCCAGATGGACTGGCGATGTCCCAACTGCGCCGGCGAGCTGGTCGCCCGCCCCAGGCGCATCGCGAGCGATGACGCCGGCTGAGCCGCTATCGTTTCTCATGGACTGTCCGGGCGCATCGAGTTGCACGACAACGTGGGAGGGTGGAACCGTCGGCGTGGTCGGCGAGCCCTTTTATCTGCCCGAGCATTCCAAGCCCGCCGAGGGCGAGTTCGTCTTCGGATATCGCATCGAGATCACAAACTCGGGGCCGGATGGCGGCCCGGCGTGCCGCTTGCTCTGGCGCCGTTGGACGATCACCGACGGGCACGGAGTGGTCCGCGAGGTGCAGGGGAGTGGCGTGGTGGGCGAGCAGCCGACGCTCCTGCCGGGCGAGAGATTCGAGTATCGCTCGTTCTGTCCGTTACCCACCCCGACGGGCACGATGGAGGGCTCGTTCACGTTTCAGGGCGAGCTGCGCGAGGGCGAGGTGTTGTTCGAGGTACGAGTCGCGCCGTTCGACCTGCACGCCGGCGATTCGCTCCTCGGGCGCGGCCCCAGCCCATGAGCGCGATCATTGGCGCAATCGTCTAGAGACAGGATCAATAATCGTGCAGCGGGAGTTCGATGGGTTCATCGCAGGCCCGACCGTGAGGGAGGGCGCCTACCGCTCCTTCCAAGCCTCGTACCACCTGTGCGATCGAGGCTACCCAGGGGTGTTGGGCGGTTCAAAGATGGAGCACGGAAGGGTGAGAAGAACTGGTAGACGCCCTCCCTCACCGTCGGGCCTGTGGTCGTGCCGCTCGCCCCGAGACGCTACACGTTGATTGCACTCGCTCTAGATCCCACGCAACGCAAACTTGCCTCACACGGGGATTCCACTCGCGGTCCGATTGGATGGTGGGTCCAAAGAGACACCCGGCGTGCAAACGGACCTGAACGACGGGGTCGCTCGAAGGGTCGGTCTGCACGCCGGGATCTGGGATAACAAGGTGTGTGCAATCAGCGAGGCATACTCGCGATCGCGGTCTCTGGAGCGTGTTGCGGATCGTGGCTGACTACCAGCCGCCTCCGCCGCCACGTCCGCCGCCACCGCCACCGCCGCCGCCACCGAAGCCGCCGCGCTGCTCGCGTGGGCGTGCCTCGTTGACGGTGAGTCCCCGCCCGTCGTACTCTTTTCCATTCATCTTCTCGATGGCCTGGGTGGCCTCGGCATCATCGGGCATCTCGACGAAGCCGAAGCCGCGTGAGCGCCCCGTCTCGCGATCGAGGATGACGTTCGCAGAAGACACCTGGCCATGCTCGCCAAATGCCTCTTGCAACTCGCTGTCTGTCATGCTGTACGGGAGATTTCCGACAAAGATCTTCTTCATATCCTAACCGATCCTACGTGTGCCCGATTCCTCTTCTGATCTATTCCACCGCTTCGACTCGGGCTGGATCGCGTCGGTCAGATCGTGGCGGCCGCGCCGGGCGGTCGCCTGTCGGCAGGATGATAGCAGAAGTCCGCCTGTCCATGTGGAGCGCACAGAAAAACCGGCTCTGGCCAAGGGGGGGCCGTGTGAGCCGGCTTTCCGGAGGCGCTGGACCTGGGGGATCAGGCCCGGGCTCGTCGGCGGAGCTGGGTACGCTGGACGGTCATCGACACCTGTTGGAGGCCGTTCTGGAGGGTCGCGCCGTTGGAGTTGTCGTTTGCGCAGACCATGCCATAGCGATGGGTATTTCCCAGATTGGTGACGCTCTGGACCTGGGCCTTGCCCTCATAGACGACGCCGTTGTGCTCGAACCGAGCGATCAGCATCTCTCCCTCCGATCGATGCTGGCGGCTGAGGACGCTGAACCCGAGCGAACTGATATCGGTGAGCTGGCACCGCTCGTCGCCGACCCTTATGGACAGATCCGCGAAGACCGTCGAGACTCTGTAGAACTCGCGGCTCTCGGCGCTCACGGCCTCGCCCAACGGGCGAATGGCGACGATCATGTCGTCGTCGTCGAGCAGGGCCTCGACCGTCGCCGGCTGCTGCATGAACTCGCGGTCGCGCTCGAAGTGGATGCGAAGGTCCTGTCCCGCCTCCATCGCCAGTGGCCCGCTCGGATTGAAGAGCACCGAGCCCTCCTGCATGCCCGCGACCAAGCCCGGATGGAGGGTCTTCTGGTGCTCAGCGCCCGGGAACTCAACGAAGAAGTCAGATCCAGTCGACCACATATCTCTACTCTCCTGGTGTATTCGCCTCAAACTGTCGGGAATCGGTGAACCAGTCCAATCGGCTGGCGTCCGAACGTCGATGAGTTGAAGGTGCAGGAACCCACTGGAAACATTGGGTCTGTGCGCACAAGCACACCCGCCGCACCGGCGGATCGCCAAGCCGAGATACCAGCAGAATCGTGATGTATGCAGAGGCGCAGTAACTGCGCGGCTTGTAGATCAGCCTTCGACAGGCTCGATCTTCTCAATGGTGATCGGTTCGACGGGGACGTCGCCGTGCCCGTGGGAGTCGCCGGTCGGGACCTGGCGGATCGCATCGAGCACGTCCGTGCCCTCGACCACCTTCCCAAAGACGGCGTAGCCGGCACCATCGCGGGGCTCATCGAGAAAGCCGTTATCGCCGACGTTGATGAAGAACTGGGCGGTCGCCGAGTCCGGCTGGTTGCCCAGGCGTGCCATGGCGATGGTGTTCCTGGCGTTGCTCAGCCCGTTCTGCCATTCGTTCTTGATGCCCTCGCCGACGGGCTTCTGGCTCATGTCGGCGTCGAATCCGCCGCACTGGATCATGAAGTTGTCGATGACGCGATGAAAGATCGTGCCGTCGTAGTGCCCGCTCTTGGCGTAGCTCGCGAAGTTCTCGCAGCTGATCGGTGCCTTCTCGGCGTCGAGTTCCAGGACGATCTCACCCATGGACGTGGTCATTCGGTAGCGCATGAGCGAGGGTAGGCTGGGGTTCGGGGTCTGGGGTTTAGGGTCGGGGGTCGGGGATGGACAATCCCATTGCCGATTGCCGATTGCCGATTGCCCTTGGGACTCAATCCAACGGCGTGATCCGGATATTGCGGAACTCGATCGGTGCCCCCTCAGACTGCAAACAGATCCGCCCGGCCCGCTGGCTGACGCCGGTGGCCTCGTTCACAACGCTGTCGTTGATCAGGAGCGTGACATTCTCGCCGTCGAAGATGATGTCGTAGTGGTTCCACTCGCCGAGGGGCTTCTCGGCGTTGACCATGTGGCGCGTGTTGTTGCCGTTGGATCTCTCGGGATCGGTCGTCGCCTCGATCTCGCCGATCTTCCAGAAGTCGCCGGCGCGAGTGTGCATGAGTTGGGCCTCGAGGCAACTGGGCCAGATCTTGTCCTCGCCGATGGTGCGCAGGAGCACGCCGGAGTTGCCCGCCTCGCCCGCCCAGCGCCACTCGAGGGTCAGGTGAAAGTTCTCGAACTCCCCCTCTGTCATGATGTACCCGGCGGGCTCGCCGGTGCAGACGATCACGCCGTCGGCGACACGCCAGGTGAGCGAGGTGTCGAGCTTGTTGGACGTGAAGATTTTCCAGCCGTCGAGGTTCTGGCCATTGAAAAGGGCGATGGGCGTTTCGCCGGCGTCCTCGTCCGAGGATTCTGTGGTGGCGCATCCGCAGAGGCCAAGGGCCGCGAGAGACACGATGGCGGTGAGACTTTGGCGAGCGACATGGAAATGCATCGGAGTCCTCCGGGTTGGATGAGGCCCGAGGATACCACGGTCGCGTTCTGTTTGCCCGATAACCTCGGTCAATACCCAATCTCAACGTCCGAGAGCCGGTCCGGTACACCTCCATCCCCGTGAAGGGTCTTCTTTCGCGGACGCTCGTGCGGTACGCTCGGGCGGGGGAGGAATGGACTCGGTCCCGCCGTGGGGCCCAACTGCTCGCAGGGGCAAGAGGGAGCATCATGTTGAACAGGCGTCGTGTTGCGTATTTCTCGGCTCTCGCCGGGGTTGTCATCTCGTCCATCGCCATTGCCCAGCCCGGTCGCGGCGGGCGCGGGTCTCGCGGGGGGGGTGACAACGGTGATTCGAGCGAGAAGAAGAAGGACGACGGCCCCAAGCCATACGACGAGGTCATCGATGAGGACGCCGTGACCGCAAAGGGTCTGGTCGTCACCCATCTGCAGGACGGGAAGGTCTTCTACGAGTTTCCCCTCGACGTGTTGGGTCAGGATCTGCTGTGGGTGACCCAGATCTCCAAGACCCGCGCGGGCTACAGCTACGCGGGCATGCCGGTGACCGATCGCGTCGTCCGCTGGGAGATGCGCGGCGAGGACAAGATCCTCCTGCGTGAATCGCTGTTCACGACCCGGGCCGAGACCGAGGACTCGGTACGCCTTGCCGTCGATGACACCACCGTCGCGCCGATCATCGAGGTGTTCGACGTGCTGGCCTTCGGCAAGGACAAGCGCCCGGTGATCGAGGTGACCAAGCTGTTCACGAGCGACGTGACGGAGTTCACCGCCGTCAGCGCCCTGGGCGCACAGAGCATGGACTCGGGCAAGAGTTTCATCGAAGAGATCAAGGCGTTCCCCGACAACATCAACACCAAGGTTTTGGGGACGTACAAGGTCGAAGCCGCCGGCGGTCGTGGTGGTGGAGGCGGCGGCGGTGGTAATCGCCCGCGGACCAGCTCCGTTACCGCGGAGATCAGCCATTCCATGGTCAAGCTGCCGGACAATCCGATGACGCCGCGCATGCACGACGAGCGTGTCGGGTTCTTTAGTGTCGGCTTCACCGATTATGCGGATATGTCGAACCACCAGGCCGAGTCGGTGCGGTATATCACGCGCTGGCGTCTGGAGAAGAAGGATCCCGACGCGGACTTGTCCGATCCGATCAAGCCGATCGTGATCTATGTCGCTCGCGAGGTGCCGGACTTCTTGAAGCCCTACGTCAAGCAGGGGATCGAGGATTGGAACCCGGCGTTCGAGGCCGCGGGGTTCACCAACGCGGTCATCGGCAAGCTCGCGCCCAGCGAGGAGGAGGACCCGGACTGGGACCCCGAGGACGCGAGGATCAGCTCGATCCGCTGGCTCCCGGCGAGCATCAAGAACGCGTTCGGGCCTCATGTGCATGATCCCCGGACAGGTGAGATCCTTGAGGCCGACATCCGGATGTACCACAACGTGATGACACTGGTGCGCGACTGGTACTTTGTCCAGGCCGCGGCCGTCGACGAGCGGGCCCAGAAGCTGCCGATGTCCGATGAGCTGATGGGCGAGTTGGTGCGATTTGTTGTCGCCCACGAGCTCGGGCACAGCCTGGGCTTCCCGCACAACATGAAGGCCTCCAACAGCTACACCGTCGCGCAGCTGCGCGATCCGGAGTGGACCAAGAACAACGGCACCGCGCCGTCCATCATGGACTACGCCCGATTCAACTATGTCGCCCAGCCCGGCGACGGCGCTTCGCTCATGCCCGGCGTCGGGCCGTACGACAAGTTCGTCGCCGAGTGGGGCTATCGCCAGTTCGCCGACGATGCCGACGAGAAGGCGGAGCTCGAAGAACTCACCAAGAAGCAGATCGATGAGCCCATGTTCCGCTTTGGCGGGGGCTTTGGCGATCCGTCGAGCCAGTCTGAGGATCTAACTTCCGACGCGGTCGCGGCGACCGAGTTGGGACTGAAGAACCTCCAACGCATCGCCGGGTTCATCGTGGAAGCGACGTCAAATGAGGGCGAGGACTACGACATGCTCGAGCAGCTCTACGGCGAGCTGTGGGGCCAGTGGAGTCGCGAGATGGGGCATGTGGCCAACCTGGTCGCGGGCGTCGTGCAGGTCAACCTGTTCTATGGCGACGCGGACAGCCGCTACTTCCCGGTTTCCGCCGATCGCCAGCGCGAGGCCGTGGCGTTCTTGCTCGAAAATGCCCTGGGCGAGCCGGACGAGGCGATGGTCAGCGAAGATATCGTCGGGCGGCTGAGCGCAACGGGTGTTGCAGACCGGGTGAATGGCGCGCAGGGTCGGGTGCTGCGTTCGCTGATGAGCGCCGGGCGGATCAACCGCATGGCAGAGCTCGCCGAGCGCAACGAGGATAGTTATGAGATCGGCGAGTTCATGGAGGACATGCGCGAGGGCGTGTTCGCGGAGATCCTCCCAGGCGGGAGCGGCGAGGCGAGCCTCTATCGGCGAAATCTCCAG
This sequence comes from uncultured Phycisphaerales bacterium, assembly GCA_965371965.1. Lineage (GTDB taxonomy): Bacteria > Planctomycetota > Phycisphaerae > Phycisphaerales > UBA1924 > S146-42. The sequence continues at coordinate 5,680 of CBDVAM010000010.1, read as the reverse complement.
CGGGCGTACATCGGAACGCTCGCCGGCGCGTTAGTCAACCCGGCGGCGAACTCGGACATGCCCGCGTTCGCCCGCGCCGAGCTGGTGCTGCTGGCAGAGGAGCTTGAGGCCGGCGATGATGAAACCACCGAAGCCCACGTTGCGGATCTGAAGGCCCGCATCGCCGATGCGCTCGATGCCGATGACGCGCCGGCGCAGGCCGAGGCGGCTCCGACGGGGCGCAGGCGTCCGGGCGGATGGGAGTAAGCTCAGTTTGTTCGATGTGTTTCCTTGCACGAGCGAGAGAGGGAGGTCTGAAATGCGTACACGAATCGGTTTGGGCGTGCTGGCGGTGGGCGGTTTGCTGCTCGCCGGCTGCGCGCTGGATGAGCAAGAGGGCGGGATCGCAAGCGTGCTCATGGAAGGCGAGGGTGACGGCGGGTATTGGGTGCACGAGCACATGCACAACCTGGGCCTGCGCTCGGGGTCGTTCGAGACCCTCGAAGAGGCCCGGCTGGTCGCCGCCGAGCACAACGCCGCGCATCACATGGGCACGCGGACGGCCTATGTGAGCGAGCGTGCCGACGGTCTGGACGCGTGGCATCGTGCCGAGATGCCCGGCGCAACCGATTGGGAGCTCGCCGACAAGCCCCGCGAGCTGCCGAACACGAAGTGATCGCTCACCTAGCAAGCTCTTGGCCCCGGGCGATCCGTCCGGGGTTTTTTCTTAGTGACTCTGGGCGATCATGGACATGATGCGCAGGGTCTCGCCGACGCTCCACGCCTGCGCGACGCAGCCATGCTCGCTCGTGGGATCTTCGGGCGTGTCGTCGCCATCGAAGACCTCGCCGATCTGACCCAGGCAGCGATCCGCCATGGCGTCGAGCAGCGGCCTGACCACTCCGCGCAGGCGTTCGAGCGTCTCGGGCGTCTTCCCTCGCACGCGGAGGACGGCGTCGGCGTAGGGGCCGATGAGCCAGGGCCAGGCCGTCCCGTTGTGATACGCCGCATCACGGTCGCCCATCGTGCCCTCAAAGCGTCCGCGATAGGCATGGTCATGACGCCCAAGCGTGCGCACGCCGCCGGTGGTGAGCAGCTCGCGCTCGACGGCTTCGAGTGCGCGAACTGCCCGCTCGCCATCGACGGGCGCGTGCGAAACCCCGATCGCAAACAGCTGGTTGGGTCGCAGCTCGTCGACCGGCTCCCATCGACCATCGCCATCGGGCTCAAGGCAATCGAACAGAAAGCCTCCGTCCTCATTCCAGAACTTCTCGTTGATCGCCTCGCAACAGGCCTCGCCTTGCTCGCGCATCGCACCGACCCGCGCGCTCTCGCCCGAACCCAGCCGCTCTGCGAGCGACAGCAGCCCATGATGCCAGAGGGCGTTGATTTCGATCGCCTTCCCGTGCCTGGGCGTATACACACGCCCATCGCGGGCCGCGTCCATCCATGTGAGCTGGGTGCTCTCGCTCCCGGCTGTAATGAGCCCGTCGCTCTCGAGGCGGATGCCAAAGTCCGTGCCCCGCTCGTAGGCGTCGACGATCTCCAGGCAGGCATCGAGGATGTCGCCCGCGAGCGATTCGCCCGCCGCATCCGCCCACTCGCACGCCGCCTTGATGAACAGCAGCGACGCGTCGGCGGTGTTGAACTGGGCCTCGCCCGAGGAATCCTCGAACCGGTTGGGGATGAGCCCGCTGCGCCGGTGTCGTGCGAAGGTCTCCAGCATGGACCGGGCCTCGTCGAGCCGCCCGGTCGCGAGCAAGAGCCCGGGCATCGCGATCATCGCGTCGCGCCCCCAATCGCTGAACCACGGATAGCCCGCGATGATGCTTGTGCCCTTGGAATCCGGCTCGTGGCGATCGACGACGAACTGGTCCGCCGCCCGCACGAGATTGGCGATCGACTGTTTGTCTGGGTCTGCGATGGCGTCGCCGCCGGCGATCACGATGGCCCGGCGCGTGTGCTCGGCGATCCTGCGCTCACTCTGTGCGGCGTCATCAAGCGTCGAGGGCTCGTCGGCGGCGTCGCAGGAAATATCGAGCGAGACGCTGCTCGTGCCCGCCGCGGGCACGGTCGTCCACTCGAACACGCCGGGGCTGAAGAGGTCTTCTACAGAGTCCTGCCCCCGCTCGTGGTCGCGCTGGTAGCGCACACCCTCCCACCAGATCGGATTGGCGACAAACAGCGAGTCGCGGCTGGCCAGGTAGACCCCCGCGCCCCTGCGCATCACCACGCAGCCGCCATCGATCTCGCGAGTCTGCACGGGGTTCGGGTCATCGCTCTCTAAGAGACTCAGATGGTGATGGTCCATGAGCCGGATAATCGGGCGCAGCTCCAGGCGTATCGGAATGCCCGCCGACCGCACCGCGTACTTGATCCTCGCGGCGTTGCGATGGTCGTACAGGTGCAGCGTCTTCTCGATCGTGACCTCGACCCCGCCCTCGCAAATCGTGTGGATCCAGCGCACGCCCACGGTGTCTCTCTCGAATCGAACCAGCGTCTGCGGCTGGTTCGGCGGCGATTCATCATCCCTGAACTGAAACCGGGTGAGACGCACCCGGCGCTGCTCGGGCGAGCCGACATTGACAACAACCGCGTCGTCGATCGCGCTGACGCAACTCACCCGCTCGACGGGTGCGCTCATCGCGGCGATCAGCAGCCCGTGATACCGGCGCGTCGGCGTCCCCGAGGCCGAGCCCAGGGCGTACCCCCCCAGCCCGTTGGTCAACAGCCATTCGTGGTCGGTCGCGTTCGCCAGCGCGTCGCCCCCGAGGCTCCACGCCGATTCCGACGATCCATGCGTAACCGCAACGCTCATCCGGGCTCCTCCTTGAGTCGGCCTCCAGCCAGCAAGGCTATCCGGGCGGGGCACCGGGGGCTCGCCCGCGTTCCCGCCCATTCCGCCCTCCCCAGGAGGACATTGGCGGCTGGAGCTGGCGTCGGAACTTGACTCCCGCCATTCAGCCCGCGACACTATCTCATGGAGACCCTCACCAAATCCACGAGCCCAGGCAGCCCGCCGCCATCCGGGGAGGATCGGCGCATCATGCCCCAGACCCCTTCCCCGATCCCCAACAACCCCAGGATCGTCATGGACGCCATCACATTTGATGATGTCCTGCTCCTGCCGGCCTATTCGCAGGTCGTGCCGCGCGAGGCCGACACCTCCACGCGCCTGACCCGCACGCTGCGCCTGAATATCCCGCTCATCTCCGCCCCGATGGACACCGTCACCGAGTCGCGCCTCGCGATCGCCCTGGCCCAGGAAGGCGGCATCGGGATCATCCACAAGTCGCTGAGCGTCGAGAACCAGGCCCGCGAGGTCGCCAAGGTCAAACGCTCGGCCAACGGCATCATTGAAGATCCCATCACGCTGGGACCCGCAGACCCCGTCCGACGCGCCATCGAGCTCATGCGAGCCCACGGCGTCAGCGGATTCCCCATCACCGAGGACGGCTCGCAGGACCTGCGCGGCAAGGGCAAGCTGCTGGGTATCTTGACCAGGCGGGATCTCAAGTTCGTCGATGACGACTCCACGCCCGTCCGCGACATCATGACCGCCGCGGACCTGGTCACCGCCCCGCCCAAGACCACCCTCGAGCAGGCCGAGGGCATCCTGAACAAAAACAAGATCGAGAAACTGCCGCTGGTCGATGGCGCGGGCTCGCTGGTCGGGCTCATCACCATGCGGGATATCGACCGGCTGAGCCAGTTTCCCCAGGCGAATGTCGACGCTCGCGGAAGGCTCGTCTGCGGGGCGGCCGTCGGGGTCCACCAGCTCGATCGGGTGCAGGAGCTGATCGACGCCGGCGTCGATGTCGTCACCGTCGATACCGCCCACGGCCATTCCAAGAACGTCATCGACACCGTCAAGGCCATCAAGCAGCGCTTCGACATCCAGGTGATCGCCGGGAACATCGCGACCCGCGAGGGAGCCCGCGACCTGATCCAGGCCGGTGCCGACGCGGTCAAGGTCGGCATCGGGCCCGGCTCGATCTGCACGACCCGCGTGGTCACGGGCGTCGGCGTCCCCCAGATCACCGCGATCATGGAGGCCGCTGAAGGCGCGAAACAGACCGGTCAGGACGTCCCGCTGATAGCCGACGGCGGGATCCGCCAGTCCGGCGACATCGCCAAGGCCATCGCCGCCGGAGCCTCCAGCGTCATGATGGGTTCGCTCTTCGCCGGGCTCGATGAATCTCCCGGCGAGCTGGTCATCAGCCAGGGTCGCAGGTTCAAGAGCTATCGCGGCATGGGCTCCGAGGGCGCGATGCGACAGGGCTCCGCCGACCGCTATTCCCAGCAGCACAAGGACGACCAAGCCGATCTCAAGTTCGTCCCAGAGGGCGTCGAGGGCCTGGTCGCCTATCGCGCCGGGCTCGCCGAATATGTCTACCAGCTCGTCGGCGGCCTCACCAGCGCCATGGGCTACAGCGGCTGCCAGACCATCGACCAGTTCCGCACCACCACCCGCTTCTGCCGGGTCTCGGGGGCGACGGTCATCGAAAACCACCCTCACGATATCCGAATTACCAAGGAAGCCCCGAACTACAGCGTGGACCAGGGGCCGAGGCGCGAGTAAGAAACTCGAGGCAGGGATAGTCGGTATTATTGTGCGATTCGCTCATGCTGATTGTCGATGTACCCTCGTCAATCGCCCGTCAAGTCAAGGAGACCCAGATGTTCAAGAGTTCGAACCCGGCCTTCAAGGCATTTGAGCAACCGCAAACCTGGGCGAGCTATCACGCCAGCGACGTCGCCAAACCGACCACGATGACCATCGGCGGCGTCGCCCAAGCCACGGGCATTTTCATGGGCATCACCATGGCCGCGGCGCTGGCGACATGGATGCTGTTTAGCAAGGGTGTCTTCAGTCCTAGCCTGGCGATGCCCATGTTCTTCGGAGCGTTGGTTGTTTCGATCATTCTGCAACTCATCGTGAATCGCAACCACAAGCTCGCCCTCAGGCTCGGCATTCCAACGGCAGTCGCCGAGGGTGTACTTGCTGGGGCGGTTTCGTTCTTGGTCGCGGCAACCATCGGAGCACAACTCACGGCGAATCCCGAGTTGGTCGGCGGAACCGCCGCAATGACCCCCGAGGTCCTCGCTCAGCGCGGTGCGTTCGTCGTCTTCCAGGCTGTCTTCGCAACCGCCGGCGTGGTGGGGGCCATCCTCATTGCCGTCTCCACCGGCATCGTTGCAATCCGAGGCAAGGCGGCCAAGGTTGTTGTCGGACTCGTTGGCGCTGCGATGACCATCTACATGGTCAGCTTCGTGCTCAACATGCTCGGCATGCAGGTGCCGTATATCCACAGCGCCGGCCCCATCGGCATCGCGTTCACTTCCATCATGGTCATCGTCGCCTCGCTCTACCTCGCCATGCAGTTCACCCAGGTGCAGGACGCGGTCGCGGCGGGTGCTCCCAAGGCCCTGGAATGGCAGGCCGCCTTTGGCATCATGATCTCCATCGTGTGGCTCTACTTCGAGATTCTGATGCTGCTGTACAAGATCTACCTGATGACCAGCCGCAACTAGATCGAGATCCAATCGCGAGAATACGAGAGCCCAGCGATCCCGATCGCTGGGTTTTTTTTGCATGGGAGAAGCCCAGGCTCGCGCCAGGGCCTCGATACGATCACGTCGCTTCGTCGCTTCGTCGCTTCGTCGCTTCGTCGCTTCGTCGCTTCGTCGCTTCGTCGCT
>CBDVAM010000009.1:0-56745 GCA_965371965.1 uncultured Phycisphaerales bacterium | reverse complement strand
CTTGTCTGAGTGTGCCGAGCGCGAAACCACACACGGGTTACCGGACTCGCACGGCCCTGGCCTCTGGGGGGCAATAATACAGACTAAGCGATCGATTTTTTCAGTAATAGACCCTTTTTTCTGCAACTTCCTTGTAATCGTCGCTCCCGCTCGCCCCGCCGGGATGTCTACCTGGTCCACAACCAGGCGCAGGACTCCGCTCTCGCCGGCCGGTGCAGGTCCGCTCGCGCCACGAACGCGGGCCAGGCTACCGTCCAGAGGGAGCGTCCGCGCGACAACGCCCCCAGGTTGGGGTGTTGTTGTGTTCTAGCGAGTCGTCAGGACGACTGGCTTGCGCCCTGTTTCGGCAGTTGAACTCGGATCCCGCATCAGCCACTGGACGGCTGCAGGGCGCTTCCTGTCAGGATTCTCCTCCTGCGCAAGAAGTAGGCCCAGCCCCAACGAGGGGCCGGGCCTTGATGAGGCATGTGAATCGCCGGGCTCAGCAGCCCTGGGCGAACAGGTCGAGGTAGCCGAAGAAGTCGTCGGCGTCGCAGTCCCCGTCGCCGTCGATGTCGCAGACCTCAAGATCATCATCCGCGAAGGCGTCGAGATAGCCGAAGAAATCGTCGGCGTCGGCGTCGCCATCGCCATCCAGGTCCGCCGGGCAGCGCGATTTGCCGGGATAGCGCAGGGCCAGGAAGTCCACGAATCCGGAGGTGCCGTTGTGGGTTGTCCCGCCGACGATGATGTTCTGCGCAGCATCCAGGGTCATGGCCTGCCCTTGGGCCCGAACATTCGCAACCTCGAAGGTCCCTTGATCCAGCAACTGGCCTGTGGCGGCGTCGTATTGGAGCAGGAGCGAGCCCCTGGCGCCAAAGCTATTGGTCGAACCGGAGACCCAGACGTTGTCCTCCGCGTCGATCACAATCGCCAGACCCTCGTCGTATTTGTCTATCGCGCTGTCGCCCCAGAGCGACAGCCATTGGCGTACGCCGTCGTCGGCCCGCAGGCGCATGGTCATGACGTTCTCGTTGAAGGTGCTCCGGTCGCCGTCGGGGTCGAGCCGTCCAGTCACGAAAACGTCGCCCTGAGAATCGAGCGCCATGCCAAAGGCCACGCCGAAGAAGCCCATGGCATTGACCGAAACCCACATGGTCGATCCGTCGCTGCCGCTGAGCTTTGCCGTGGTAAACGGGGTGCGCCCGTCCTCTTGGGATCCCGTCACATAGACGTCGTCTTCGGGGCTGATGAGCACCTGAACGCTCTCGCCGGCACCGCTGGCGGCGACACGAGAGAGCCACAGTTGCGCGCCATCCGTGCCCCGGTACTTGATGGTGACAAAGTCCGGATGCCCGCCTGCATCATTCGAAGGTCCGGTGACGAGCACATCGCCGTTTGAATCGAGGGCGATGTCGACGGGAATGTCGTTGCCGAACTGGGGCTGGCCGGGGCCGTCGTAGGTGGCGGTCCAGAGGACGTTGCCGGCGCTGTCCAGCTTGTAGGTGTAGAAGTCCTCCTGGTGATCGAATCCCGAGGGGCGGGAAGAGCCGGTGACGTAGATGTTCCCGGCGTCGTCGGTGGTGAGGGCGTTGGCTCTCTCGGGGCATTCCCCACCGTCGTGCTGGTTCTTCCAGATGATCGAGCCGTCGGTCGCGTCGTACTTGATGACCAGGAAGTCGCACTCGCTGCGCCCGATCACGACAACATTGCCGTCGCTGTCGATTGTGATGCCTTTCCCCGAGTCAGACCTCTCCGAGGGGCCGTCGTAGATGGCGGCCCAGATCTGCGTGCCGTCGGGTGCGTACTTGATCGTCAACATGTCGGTGAAACGGCTCCTGTTGATGCTGCCGTTGACGTACACGGCACCCTCGTTGTCGGTGACAACCGAAACCGGGACCTGGAAGTTGAAGAAGAAACCATCCACCCCGGCGTGGAGTGCGTCCCACTCGGGCGCGAGCTGGGCCGAGGCGTGGCCCGCCAGAGCGACCGCCGCGAGGGTGCCCAAAGCGCGACCATGACGGGGTCTTCCGGAATGCCGAGTCGATTCGTGACTGTCGTGGGACATGGCGAGCCTCCTTTGTAGTCGGGCCAACGATTCAGCGGAGGAGCAGGGTGCAATCTGGGTGCCAGTTGTCTGCCGCGCAAGAGAAAGCGATTCTGAGTCACGCCCGCAAGGCTTGGCCACTCCTGGCCGGTCAACTCGGTGAACCCCGGCCAATGAGGGCTCGATGGAGCCGCCATCGCGCTCCGGAGCCGATCCGGCGCCCATTGGCGAGCGTGCCCTTCCTGGGTCCTTGCACAAGGGCCCTGGGGCTTGCTCCGCACCGACGCGACGCCCGTGGCGCCGATCCGTCACGCAGATCCTTGCAGCTTGTCAAGGGTTGCGATTAGAGCTCAGCGATATACAGCCCGAACTCGCCGCCACCGTTGTCGATCTTGACAACGATCCGATTCGCCCCAGCCTTCAGCCTGACCGCGATCACATGCGCGAACGGGCTCGCCGCCTGGCGGGCGTCGTCGCGCAACACAAGCTCCCCGTTGACCCAGACCCGGCAGCCGTCGTCGCTGCCGCACGCGAGGAGCACCTCACGCTCGATATCGCTCTCGATAGTCGCCTGGGCAAAGGCGATCGAGCGATCACTGTCGCTACCGAACGCTCGCCGAAGGTCGAGATAGCCGCGATCATCCGTTCGCTCAGCCGTCCAGCCACGCTCGCCCGCTCGCGTTGTGAATGTTCCCGTGGGGTTTGTTTCCGGTCCGTGCGTGCGGTCGAGCCCCGCGGCTCCGTCGGGGTTGTCAAACGGCCCGACGATCTCCCATTCGGTGATGCGTCGAGCCTTCAACACGTCGAACAACTCGCTCCCGTGGCGGCGGATCGCTGATGTACCCCCCGATCGCAGCATCGCGAGCACATGATCGCGCGCGCCCACAGGATCGTGTGCCGCGATGGCGAGGATCACATTGACACGCTCGAGTGTCGTGAGGCCTTCATCCTCGGCGAGCGTCGCCAAGACGCGATCTGTGAGGCGACGGGACTCGAGAGCCTCCGCGCCGCGCAGGGCCAACAGGCGCGTCTCCCGCGGCCCCTTCTTGAGCGCATCGGACACCAGAATATCCGCGATCGGATGCCCGCCGCGGGCCGCGACCAGCGCCAGCACGCCACGCTCGGTCGGCGAGGCGTTGCGAAACCCACGCCCGATCTCTGCGAGGCCTGACTCCGCGAGCGCTTTGGCCCAATCGTGCAACGAAGTGAACCCGCCGTCGCCATCAACATCGACGAACACCGGATTCGCGATCGCCAGCGGCAGGATCGCCCGTCCCTTATCGTGCAGGATCGGGCTCAGCGAATCGTCACCCTCCACGAGCACCGCAACCCAAGAGTCGTGGTCGAGCTCGAGCGAGCGCGTCGTTTCCAGGCGCACCGGCACGCGATTCTGCGCCACCTCGATCACCTCACGCACGTCGCCGTTGACCACGATCTTCACGCGATCACAATCGATCCACGACGCCGCTTGCACCCGGATCGAGATGTTCACAATGCCATCTTGGGCCGCAACGACCGCGCCCATCGCAGCGCCGCCGACAGTGAACTCGACGAACGGCCCGGTCGTGGTGAAGACGCGCATGGCCCTGAGTTCGTCGGCGACGCGGGCCGCGTCGATCTCGCCCGGACTCGTCGCGTCGCTCGCGGTGTAGTTCCTGGGATAGCCCGCGAAGTTGCCGTGGACCATGTGGCTGTCGGAGTTGCCGACCGCCGCGATGCGCAGGCCCCGATTGAGCAGATTGAACCAGTCGCGCAGGACCGAGTGGGTCTCGCTGGCGGTGGAAACTTCGGCGGTCTCGGGATCGAAATAGCCCCACCCCGCGTTCTCGTTGAAGACCTCGACGGTGTCGAAGTCATCCGAGTACGCCTCGCGCGTCCCCTCGCCGGTCAGCGGATCCAGGCCCGTCTGCGTGAAGTAATCGATGCCGTCCCAGCGCGGATGGTTCACCTGCACGACCGGGACGGTGCCGAACCGATTCGGCTCGGCGCGGATCAACCGGAACAACTCGCTGGCGTCGCGCAACGAGCTCTTGACCACGGGCCGATCGGGATCGAAGGGAAACGCATTAAAATGCCCGATCGGCGTCGAGACCTCATTGCCGGTCACATGAGCCATCTGGCCTGTCGCACCAAGCCCGTCGATGGTCGGGCCATAATCCGTGTTGTGATTGTGATCGGTCGCGACCGCGAACTCGACGTGCTCGCCGATGAGGCTGATGATGCGTTCGGGCATGTTGGCGTCGCCGTGCCCGGAATGGGTGAGCGTGTGCAGGTGGTAGTCGCCGCTGATCCATCCGCCGGTGTCGACTTCATGGGTGAGCACGGCATCAAACGTCGCCGACTCACCATCACCCAGCTCGACCGTGAGTTCATCGCGAGAGTATTCCAGCCCGCGCGTCGCATAGATCGTGTACGAGCCCGGCGGGATCGCAATCTCGCCCCTGCCGCTCAGCGTGTAGACCACGTTGCGCCGGACGGCGAGGTCCTTGGGCCTCGCCTGGGTCTGGGTGAACAGCTCCAGGTCTGGTTCTCCATCGCGGACGAACGTCAGCCGCCCGGGCATCGCCCCGCCTTGATCGTCGGTGATCGAAAACCGCAGGATCGACGCCGGGGCGTCGTCCGCGACCAGGCGTGCCGGCTGGGCGAGCCCCAACGAGCAGGCTAACGCGGCGCTCAAAACGCCGAGCACGATCTTGGCCAATCTGTCCATGATCCACCTCCGGGTAGCAGACTAGCCAAGAATCTACCCAAAGCCGGGGGCGGCCTTGTGCCGATCTCGGGAATCTTCAGCCTATCGAGCGAATGGTTCACCCATGAACGCCCACGCGGAGCCCAATCGCCCCACATGACCCCGCTCGATCCCATCTACCTGCTCGTGGCCCTGGCAACGTGGCCCATCTGGCGTCGCAAGGCCCGGGGCGACTGGCCCGCCCGCTTTGGCAAGGGTCCCGTGCTGCCATCGCCAGCCAGACCCCGCGTGCTCATCCACGCCGTCTCGGTCGGCGAGGTCTCCGCCCTGCGCACCCTGGTCCCTCTGCTCTCCGCCGACACCGACCTGGTTATCTCGGTGGGCACCGACACCGGCATCAAACGAGCCCGCGACCTGTACAGCGAGTCGGCGACCATCGTCCGCTATCCGCTGGACTTCTCATGGTGTGTCAGGCGATTCCTCGATCGAATCCGTCCCGACGCCGTGGCCCTGGTCGAACTCGAGCTCTGGCCCAACTTTCTCAAGAGCTGCCGCACGCGCGACATCCCCGTCGCCATTATCAACGGGCGTCTGAGCGAGCGTTCATTCCGCGGCTACCGCAAACTCCGACCGTTCCTGCGCCGGTGCTTCGGGTCGCTCCAGGAGGTCGGCGTCCAGGACGGGGCCTACCGCGAGCGGTTCATCAAGATGGGCACGCCAGCGGATCGCTGCGTGGTCGTCGGCTCGATGAAGTGGGACGCCCCGCCATTGCAGCGGGACGCGGCGCGCGTGGATCGTCTCGCACGAGAGATGGGGATCGATCGAAGCCGCCCGCTCATCGTCGTCGGCAGCACCGCCGAGACTGAAGAAGCGATGCTCCACGGCGCGTGCCCGCCCGATGTACAACTCCTGTGTGCGCCGCGTCGCCCCGAACGGTTCGACGAGGCCGGGGATGCTTTGGGAGAGTGCGTCCGCAGGTCCCGTCCGGGCAAGGGCAGTCCATCGTCCAACCGATTCCTCCTGGACACCATCGGCGAGCTGGGCGACGCCTACGCCCTCGCGGACATCATCGTTCTCGGACGCTCGTTCGGCACGCTCCACGGCTCGGACCCGCTCGAGCCCGCGGCCCTGGGCAAGCCCATCCTGATCGGCCCGGCAACCTCGGATTTCGCCCACGCCGTGGAGACTCTCGCCCAGAGTGACGCGATCGTGCGCACAACCCGCGACCGCCTCGCGAGCGACCTCCAACGCCTGCTGGCCAGCCCCGAGGAGCGATCCCGCCTCGCCCGACAGGCCAGGGCGTGCGTTCTGGCCAATCAAGGACCCAGCGAGCGATATGCCCGGATGCTCCGCCAACTGCTGGGTCGCGCCGACGGGAATGACACGGGAGATGATGGCGAAGATGGGACCTGATCGAGGCGACAACGGATGCTCGCGCGCCATCGACGCGGGCTTGCGCTACGATCTTGGCTCGGCGCAACGAGGGCGTAGCTCAGTTGGCAGAGCAGCGGACTTTTAATCCGCGGGTCCAGGGTTCGAGTCCCTGCGCCCTCATTCGTCTGGGACCGAGCCGCCTCGGCCCCATCGTCTCACGGAGGAGCACTCCCGCACCATGATCGTTCTGCACGCGAACTGGATCGGTGGGCGTCTGCACCTTTGGGGCGAGACCGAACGCGACGGGCTTGCCTCGTGCGAGCAGGTCCGCCACGCGATCGCCCATGCCCCCACATCACTCAAAGACGACGAGATATCACTCCGCCTTCCCGCCAGCGAGTCCGCGATTCTCTCCAGCTCGCCGCTTGCCAGATGGCGAGGCGACGACGAATCCACAACCGCGACCCTGCTTCGCGCTGCCACCATCGCGTCGTGCTCGATCGCGCCGCTGGACGTTTCCGGCGTCCTGGACCGGCTGCTCGATGTCGCCCAGGCCGATCGCGAGCTCACGCTTGCGCCCAGCATCGCGTTCGCCGAGCGGGTCACGGCGTTGGCCCACCACATCCTCGCCCAGCAGCGTTTTGTCCCGATGCTCTGCCACAACGCCGATGGCGACCTCACCGCCGCCTGGCGTCCCTGGCTCGCCGACGAGAAGACCCGCGAGCGTGCCACCCGCCTGCTCGAGACCATGCCCCCGGCGTTCCGCGCGATCGACTCTGACCCTCCCGCCGACGCCTGGTCCATCCTCGACGACATGCTCTGGCGGATCATCGACGCGAGCTGCCGCCAGGTTCTCGAAGACGAGGACATGTCCGAGACCATCAGGGGCAGGGATCTGTCCGACCCGCACGTCGCCTGGCTCGCCGGCCTGCTCGATGGCAAGGTCGAGGTCAAGGCCAGCGGGCGCGAGCGTCAGGGGATCATCCGCGGCGTGCGCGGCTGGATCGCCCGCCTCGAAGAGCGCGGCGCGAGCTCGACCTGGCGTCTGTGCCTGCGACTCAATGAGCCCCTCGATGCCCTGCTGGGAGAGAGCGCACAGGCCGTACCCAACGTGCCCTGGTCACTGTCCTTCCACCTCCAGGCGGGCGAGGCCGAGCATGTGTTGGTGGATGCGGCTGACATCTGGCTGCTGCCTTCTGACGGGGTCTCGATCGAGGGCCTGCGTCTGGACGATCCGCACGAGCTGCTGCTGGGCGAGCTCGCCCGGGCCGCCCGGTTGTTCAAGCCGATCGAGAAGGCGCTGGAGGAATCCGATCCCGTAGACCTGGAGCTCGACACCCGCCAGGCGTACGAGTTCCTGCGGGAGATCCGCCCGATCCTGCTCGAGCAGGGATTCGGCGTGCAGATCCCCGACTGGTGGGAGACCTCGCGCTCGCGCCTGGGCGCTCGCATGCGGATCGAGGATGCTCCGGAGCAGCCCGAGCAGGCGGACGCCTCGCGCGCCATCACCTCCAGCGTCGGGCTCTCGGCGTTGGTCGGCTATCGCTGGGAGATCGCCGTCGGCGACACCACGCTGAGCCTCCGCGAGTTCGAGCAGCTCGCGGCGCTCAAGGCTCCGCTTGTCCGCATGGGTGGAAAGTGGGTCGAGATCCGCCCGGAAGACGTCGAGAACGCCGTCAAGTTCATCCAAGAAAACCCCGGCGGCACGATGCCCCTTGGCGACGCGATGCGACTTGCCTTCGGCACCGATCCGAAGAAGACCGGCATCCCGGTCGTGGGTCTGGAGGCAACCGGCTGGGTGAGTTCGTTGTTGGGTGAGTCCGCCGAGTCCATGCCCTTGGCAGAGCCCCCCAAGGGCTTCAGGGGCACCTTGCGTCCCTACCAGGTCCGGGGCTTGTCGTGGATGCGATTCCTCGAGCGGTTCGGCTTCGGCCTGTGCCTCGCAGACGACATGGGCCTGGGCAAGACCATCCAGATGCTCGCCCTGCTCCAGCTCGAGCGCGAGGAATCGAGCGCGCGGATGCCGCCGACACTGCTCATTGCCCCCACGTCGGTGCTCGCCAACTGGTACCACGAGGCCAAGCGTTTCACGCCTGATATCAAGGTCCACATCCATCACGGCGTCGATCGTCTCCAGGGCGCCGAGTTCGTCCAGATGGCCGCAAAGTACGACATTGTCGTCACGACCTACGCCCTTGCGTACCGCGACATCGAGACCATCGAGAACGTCGCCTGGCATCGGATCGTGCTCGACGAGGCCCAGTTCATCAAGAATCCCAACGCCAAGCAGACCCAGGCCGTCCGATCGATCCCCGGTGCCCACCGGGCCGCCCTGACCGGCACGCCGGTCGAGAACCGCCTGGGCGAGCTGTGGTCGATCATGGACTTTCTCAACCCCGGCTATCTCGGCTCGCCCGGGCAGTTCCGCACGCGATTCGCGGCGCCCATCGAGCGTCGAAGGGACAAGGACAAGGCCGCCAAGCTCCGCTCGCTGGTCCAGCCGTTCATCCTCCGGCGTCTCAAGACCGACGCGAACGTGGTCTCGGATCTGCCCGAGAAGATCGAGACCAAGGAGCACTGCGTGCTCACGCCCGAGCAGGCGGAGATGTACGAGAACACCGTCGCCCGCATGATCGCCAAGGTCGATTCCGCCGAGGGCATCCAGCGTCGCGGCGAGGTCCTCGCCGGGCTCATCAAGCTCAAGCAGATCTGCAACCACCCCTCGCAGGTGCTCAAGGACGTCGGCGAGGGCGAGCGGGTGCGTGTGTCGCGCTCGGGCAAGTGCGTCCGCCTCATCGAGCAGCTCGACGAGGTGCTCGCCGAGGGTGACCAGTCCCTGATCTTCACCCAGTTCCGCCAGATGGGCGACCTGCTGGCCCGCATGCTTCGCCACGAGCTCGACCGTGAGATCCTGTTCTTGCACGGCGGAACCCCACGCGGCGGGCGAGAGAAGATGATCAACCGATTCCAGAAGGCCGACGGCACGGCTCCCATCCTCATCCTCAGCCTGCGGGCGGGCGGCGTGGGACTCAACCTCACCGCCGCGACCCATGTCTTCCACTTCGACCGCTGGTGGAACCCCGCGGTTGAGAATCAGGCGACCGATCGCGCCTACCGAATCGGCCAGACCCGCACGGTCCTGGTCCACAAGTACCTGGTTCGGGGCACGCTGGAAGATCGCATCGACGAGATGATCGAGCAGAAGACCGAGCTCGCCGACAACATCATCGGCACCGGCGAGAGCTGGCTGACCGATCTGGACACCAGCGACCTGCGCGACCTTCTGAGCCTGCGTGACGAGGCGATCGGAGACGACGCATGAGCCGCTTCCATTCGCCCCACCCGCGTCCCGAGCCGGCCAATCCAAGGCGCGTGCGCGGCGGGCTCAAGCTGAACAAGCCCCTTGAACAGATCGCGACCTCGTGGGCCGCAAGCCGCTGGCTGCGCCTGATCGAGGACGCCGCGACCGGCGACGCCATCACGACGGGGCTCGAGTACGCCAAGGCGGGCCAGACGCGCAGTCTCTCGGTGCGCGAGGGCGCGATCGAGGCGAGCGTGCAGGGCCGGCGGGCCCGGGCCTACGCGACATCGATCCATCTCCAGCCCATCGACGACACGACGTGGGATCGCGTGGAGGAGGCGCTGCTGGACGGCGCTTCGCACGCCGCCCGACTCGCCGCCGGCGAGCTCCAGGCAAATATCGAGGACGTCTTCGCACCTCTGGGTACCCGCCTGTTCCCGCTCACGCATGGCGAGCTGAGGATCGAATGCGATTGCGGCAAGGACGATGGCGTCTGGTGCAAGCACGCGGTCGCCCTGGCGTACCTGTTCAGCCTGCGACTCATGGATGAGCCCCTGGCGATGCTCACGCTGCGGGGCTGTCCGATCGAGGAGCTGAGTGAGCGCCTGCGATCCCGGCGCGCGGTGAGCGGCCAAGAAGAAGCCGTGCCCGTCTATTCGCCCCACCTCGCCGGCCTTGCCGACCAGCAGGATCGACCCCTGGAGGACACCCTCGAGGGGTTCTGGGACACCCCGATGCCGCTGGACGATCTGGACATCCCGATCGAGCCCGGCGAGGTCGATCACCCGCTGCTGCGACGCCTGGGTCAGACGCCGTTTGGCGAGAGCCGATTCCCGATGGTGGGGCTGCTGGCGACCTGCTACGACCTGATCGGCGAGCGTGCCCGCCAGATCGGCGAGCGAGACGGCACCGAGGACGAGGGGCTCGATGGCGAGGAGTCCACCGAAGACGCCGAGGCGGGCCAGAATGACGAATCGGACGGCGACGGTGTCTGGTCCGACGATTGACTAGGGATCTGCGGTCTCTAGACTTCGCGCGATGGGAGCCGATCGCGACGGACGCTCCCCGGCTTGGGGCCGGGGGCTGAGGCGCGATCAGGGGTCTTGGCGGGTTCGACCGCGGCACGGCGGGATCCAGCTCCAAGGTTCGAGCCTGTCGGCTCGGATCGACTTGCCGCGGCCGCCGCCGCGCTTCGGCGCTCACGCTGCCGCATTCGGGTCCGATCGGACCCCGGTTCGGATCGAGGTGACACGCTCACCGGCGGAGGCGACTCAACGAAATTCCAGTGGAATCAGGGCGAGCCCCAACGACTCGCAACTACCCGATGGTGTAATCGGCAGCACAACAGTTTTTGGTACTGTAAGTCCAGGTTCGAGTC
Organism: uncultured Phycisphaerales bacterium; assembly: GCA_965371965.1. Lineage (GTDB taxonomy): Bacteria > Planctomycetota > Phycisphaerae > Phycisphaerales > UBA1924 > S146-42. The sequence goes on along the minus strand of CBDVAM010000009.1, from coordinate 45,977 downwards.
CTGGTCGGGTAGTATAATCTCGGTATAACGATGACCCAGAACCCCGGACAACCCGCCGCGATCATCCTTGCCGCCGGCAAGGGCACGCGCATGGATAGCGACCTGCCCAAGGTCTGCCACGAGGTCGGCGGGCGGGCGATGGTCTGTGCCGTCGTTGACGCGTGCCGGGCGGCTGGGTGCGGACGGATCGTCGTTGTCGTGGGGTATAAGCAAGAACTCGTGCGCGAAGCGCTTCGCGAGTTTGATGTCGAGTTCGCGGTGCAGGATGAGCAGTTGGGCACCGGGCACGCCGTGCTGTGTGCCAAGGACGCGCTGGCGGGCTTTGGCGGTGACGTGTTCGTGCTGTGCGGCGACGGCCCGCTGATCCACGCGAGCACCCTGGAGACGGTCCTCACACGGCACCGCTCCCAGGGCGCGCAGGGGACGCTTGCCACCAGCGTGATCGAGAATCCCGACGGCTACGGCAGGATCGTCCGCAACGGGTCGGGCGGATTTGTCTCGATCGTCGAGCAGAAGGACGCGACGCCCGAGCAACTGGCGATCCGCGAGGTCAATCCGAGCTACTACTGCTTCGACGCCGGCTCGCTGTTCGACGCCCTCGCGCGGGTCGAGCGCAATGAGGGCTCGGGCGAGTATTACGTCACCGATGTGCCCAAGATTCTCCTGGGCGATGGTGGTCGGGTCGAGGTGATCGACGCGGTCCCGCCCGAGGACGTGCTCAGCATCAACACAGGCGAGGATCTGCGAGAGGTCGATCGGATCTTTCGCAATCGCACGAGTGTGCGTCCGCGCACGATCGAGGAGGGCGCGGCGTGAGCGGCGGGCAACAGAAAAACGGGAACACAAACAACCTGCGGATCTTCGCGGGGCGTCACACCAAGGCCCTGGCGGGCAAGGTCTGCGACCACCTGGGCATCGAGTTGGGCGATGCCAAGACGTTCGAGTTCCCCGATGGCGAGCTGCTGGTCAAGATCGACGAGGACGTTCGCGGGCGCGACTGCTACGTCATCATCTCCACTTGCCGCCCCGTGAACGAGAACATCGCCGAGTTGTTCATCTTCATCGACAGCCTCCGGCGTGCGAGCGCCCACAGCGTCAGCGTCGTCATGCCCTACTACGGCTACGGGCGTCAGGATCGCAAGGACGAGGGGCGTGTGCCGATCACCGCCAAGCTCATCGCCAACCTGGTCACCACGGCCGGGGCCGATCGGGTGCTGGCGCTGGATCTGCACGCGGCCCAGATCCAGGGATTCTTCGATATCCCGATGGACCACCTGACCGCGATGCCGGTCTTTCTGGACTACTTCCGCAAGAACCGCGACACGATGGGCGATCTGGTGGTGCTGAGCCCCGACGTCGGCAACGTCAAGGTCGCCGACCGCGTCGCCGATCTGCTCGGCGCGACCCTCGCGATCATCAACAAGCGCCGCGTCAGCGGCGAGGATGTGATCACCCGCGAGATCGTCGGCTCGGTCGAGGGCAAGACCGTCCTGATGTTTGACGACATGATCTCGACCGCCGGCACGGTCTGCGCCGCGGCTCGCGTGGTCAAGGAACGCGGCGCGGGCGACATCATGGTCGCGGCGACCCATCCCGTGCTCGTCGGGCCCGCGATCGAGCGTCTGGAATCCAGCCCGATCTCAAAGCTGATCGTTACCGACACCATCCCGCTGTGCGAGCAGGCCTCGCGTTTGGGAGATCGTGTCCTGGTTCTCAGCGTCGCGCACCTGCTGGGCGACGCCATCCACAACATCCATAACAACCTTTCGGTAAGCGCCCTGTTCCGCGATTCCGTGGGACCCAAGCGATAGGCGCAAGGAGCAAAGATCATGCATGAAGACGCACCCATCCTCGAAGCCAAGTCCCGCGAGCGCGTCGGCAGCCGCTATGCAAGGCGCGTACGAGATGCCGGCGGGCTGCCCGCGGTCGTCTACGGGCACAAGAAGGACCCGCTCAGCGTCGCGCTGAACCACAAGAACGCGGTCCACCTCATCGAGGGCGGCGATCGCGTGTTCCGCATCGCCATCGACGAGGGCGACCCCCAGCTCGTCCTGATCAAGGCCCTCCAGTTCGACTTCCTGGGCACCAACGTCGTCCATGCCGACTTTGCACGCGTTGATCTCGATGAGCAGGTCCACTCTCGCGTCGCGCTCAACTTCGCGGGCGAGGCCAAGGGACTCGTGGCGGCGGGGGCCATGATCATGCACCCCAACACCGAGGTCGAGATCGCGTGCGCCATCCGAGATCTGCCCGACGAGATCGAGGTGGACATGACCGACCTCGACGTCAACGACACGCTCACCGCCGGCGAGATCAAGCTGCCCGGTGAGTCCATGAAGCTGGTCAGCGACGCCAATGCGGTGGTCGCCCAGGTCCGCATCAGCAAGGGCGCCGTCTCGGCCGCCGAGGAAGAAGAGGGCGAAGAGGGCGCAGAAGGCGAAGAAGGCGCGGAGGGCGAAGAGGGCGCAACCGAGGGCGAGGGTTCCGACGAATCCAAGGGCGAGAAGTCCTGATCGGCCCGGATGGAAACCCGAGTTTGAAGAAAGAGTTCAAGGAAGCAGACGTGAAGCTCATTGTTGGCCTGGGCAATCCCGAGAAGCGCTACGACGCCACCCGCCACAACGCGGGGTTCATGGTCGTGGACCGGCTCGTGCGTCGCCACGCGCCAAGCGAGCGGGTCAAGGCCCGATTCCGGGGCGACACCATCGAGAGCCCCATCGCGTCGAGCCGCTGCCTGCTGCTCAAGCCGATGACCTACATGAACCGCTCGGGTCCCTCGGTCCAGGAGGCCGCGGGCTTCTACAAGATCGATCCGACCAGCGACCTGCTGGTCATCACCGACGATCTGGCACTGCCGGTGGGCGCGATCCGCATCCGAGCCAAGGGTGGCAGCGGCGGGCACAACGGCCTGGGCGATATCTCACGCGCCCTGGGGAGCGACGACTTCCCGCGTCTGCGCGTCGGCATCGGCACCAAGCCGGCGTTCATGGACCAGGCCGACTACGTCCTGAGCAGATTCACCGAAGAAGAGCGCGACGCGATCGACCGCGCGATCGAGAAGGCCGCCGACGCCACCGAGACCTTCGTGCGCGATGGTGTCGAGGCCGCGATGAACCGTTTCAACGAGCGTCTGAGCCCGCCCAAGCCCGCCGAGCCACCGGAGGATGTCGATCCCGGATGGCTGGGAGGACCCCGGGCGAGCGAGTCCAAGGGCGATTCCAAGAGCCAGTCACAGAGCGAATCAGAGAGCCAATCAGAGACCTAGAACCATCCAGCCGGGAGCCCGGCGAATCGGAGACACCATGACAACGCAAACGATGAACCCCTACGAGGTGATGTTCCTGGTGAGCCAGCAGGTCGCCAGCGACTTTGCCGGCTCGGTCGAGCACATCCGCGATCTGCTCTCGCGAGCCGGGGCCGAGGTGCTGGCGCTGCAGAAGTGGGACGAGCGCCGCCTGGCATACGAGATCGATAAGCAGCGTCGCGGCGTGTATTTCCTCGCCTACGTCCACGCCGACCCGCAGTCGATCGTCGGGCTCGAGCGCGACTGCAATATCTCTGAGAGGATCATGCGGATCCTGGTCACGCGGGCCAACCATCTGACAGAAGAGCAGATGCGTGCGCACGATCGAGGCGACGAGTTGCACGCCGAGTCCAAGATGCGTGCCGAGCGTGCCGCCGAGCAGACCGACACCAGCGGTGCCCGCGTCGAGTTCCGGTCAGCCGAGCCCAAGCCTGAGGCCAAGGCCGAACCCAAGCCTGAGGCCAAAGCCGAATCCAAGCCTGAGGCCAAGGCTGAGGCCAAGGCTGAGCCCAAGGCAGAGCCCGCGTCGACGCCCGAGGCCAAGCCCCAAGGCGAGGTTGCATCAGAGCCCGAGGCGAAGCCCGAGCCGGTCGCGACACCCGAGGCTTCGGGCGATGCGTCCGCCGAACCCAAGACCGACTAGCATCGTCCAAGGGAGACCATCATGGCCGGCAGCTTCAACAAAGTCATGCTCATGGGCAATCTGACGCGCGACATCGAACTGCGTCACACCCCCGGCAACAACCCCGTCGCGAACATCGGGCTCGCCGTCAACCGGAAGTTCCGTGTCGGCGAGGGCGACAATCGCGAGATGCGCGAGGAGGTGACATTCATCGATTGTGAGGCCTGGGGGCGGACCGCCGAGACGATGAGCCAGTATCTGCACAAGGGGCGTCCGGTCTTCATCGAGGGGCGCCTCAAGCTCGACCAGTGGCAGGACAAAGACGGCAACAACCGTACCAAGCTCAAAGTCGTCGTCGAGAACTTCCAGTTCGTCGACAGCCGGGGTGACAGCGGCGGTGGTGGTGGTTCGGGCAGTTCGGGCGGCTCGACCGCCGGTGCCCCCAGCCGAGGCGGGTCGGCTTCTTACGAGAGCGCCGCACCACCCATGACCGAGGACGACATCCCGTTCTAAGCGTTCCCGAGCGTTCGGGACGCATCGTTGGGGCATCCGCCCCTCAACCGCCGAGCACCCAAGCGTGCCGGCGAGACAGCGAAAGGCAATGACCATGGCAACCAAGACCGTCAAACTCCTGCTCATCGAGAACGTCGACCACCTGGGCATCGTCGGCGATGTCGTCACCGTCCGCGTCGGCTTTGCGCGCAACTTCCTGCTCCCCCGGAGCCTCGCGACCACGCCCAGCGACGACATCCTCGCCTCGCTCACCCAGAAGCGCGAGCAGGCCAAGAAGGAGGTCGCCCTGCTCCGCTCCGACCGCGAGAAGATGATCGCCAAGATGGTCGGCGTCGTGGTCACGCTCGTCCGCTCGTGCAACGACAGCGGCGTGCTCTACGGCTCGGTCACCCAGCACGACCTCGCCGACGCGCTCTTGGAAGCCGGGTTTGCGATCAAGGGTCGCGATGTCCGCCTGCCGCACACGATCAAGCGTGTCGGAGAGTACGACGTCCACATCAAGCTGGACGCCGACCTGGAGATCGACATCAAGCTCGACGTCAAGGCCGACCGCGAGCTGATGCAGGACGAGCGCGAGGAGATGGAGTTCGACAACGAGGGCGAACTGATCGAGAAACCCAAGAAGTCCAGGAAGAGAGAGCCCGAGGGCGAGCCCGAGGCTGTCGCCGAGAAGGCCTGACGGTCAGGCATCGCCGGGCTTCATGCGACCGGTGTGAACGCTGAACGAACATCAAAGACATCATGGACAAACGCGAGCCACCTTGGCTCGCGTTATTTTCCAGGCTCTGTTTGACGAACCAACGAGCCGCGACCGTGAGGGAGCGTTCCCGCTGTGGTCGCGGCTCAAGTCGCTTCCTCACGGGCGCGGCTCGTCAGAAACGATCCGTTAAACAGAACCTAGGACGGATGTGGTTTGATCCGGAAAACGGTCAATCGGGCGGTTGCTCGGGATCGTCCGCCGAGTCGTCCTTGGTCTCGGGTTCTTCGCTGTCGGAATCCTCGCGATCACGTCGGCGCAGATACTCGCCGATGGCGTTGGCTCCGCCGGTATCCCCGGCCCCCGCTCCGACCCGCTTGGGGTTCCATGCAGGGCCATGGTCGATGCTGTACGCCACCGCGTACATGAGCCCGGCGATGAGCAGGACGGGGATAGAAAACCAGATGGTCAGCAGGATCTGGCTCTTGCGCTTTCGGTCCACATCGCGATAGTAGGGGGCGATTCAGGCGCTCTGGCACGCGCCCGAGTTGGCGTAGCGCTCGCCGACCTTGGCCCAGTTCACGACGTTCCACCAGGCGCTGACATAGTCCGGCCTGCGGTTCTGGTAGTTCAGGTAATACGCGTGCTCCCAGACATCAAGCCCGAGGATCGGCTTGTGGCCCGCGCCCATGCCGCCCATGGTCACCGGCAGGGCCGGGTGGTCCTGATTGGGCGTCGAGAACACATGGAGCTTCTTGTCGGGGTTGACGCACAGCCAGGCCCAACCGGAGCCGAAGCGGTTGGCCGCGGCGGCCCCAAACTGCTCCTTCAGCTTCTCGAGGCCCCCCAGGTCACGATCGATCGCCGCGGCGAGCTCGCCCTGGGGAATCGCATTCTCTGGAATCTCTACGACGCCGTTCACCGGGCGCATGCTCGCCCAGAACATCGCGTGGTTCGCGTGCCCGCCGGCGTTGTTGCGGACCGCCCCACGTTTGGCCTCTGGGACCTCCTCGATCCGCTTGAGCACGCAGACGGGGCAGGTCTCGTCGGCGAGGGGCGTGCCCTCCAGGGCGGCGTTGGCCTTGGCGACGTACGCCGCGTGGTGCTTGCCATGATGGATCTCCATCGTGCGAGCATCGATGTGCGGCTCGAGGGCGTTCAGGGCGTACGGAAGCTCGGGAAGTGAAAAGGGCATGTCGTCTCCTGTCGTGTCGGAGGCGGGTAAAACTCCGCCAATGCACAAACAAATCGCGAATAAATCACCATATTGGGGTGGTTTGATCCCGTGTGAATCCCGGGGACTTGCGTTTCCGAACAAGTCACGGTAAAGTGGGGATCTCGTTGTGGGTCCACACAGAATCAGGTGCGGGCCGTGGCAGGACTATATCGGACCCAATCGATCAGTCAAACAGGCTGGCAAGCCAATCAGATCGAAGGCAAGCGGGTCGAGAAAGTCCGGTGAAGTCGTGGTGGCGGTGAAATATGGATGTTTCTGGGGCACTTGAAGTATGGCGTTGCCTCGCAGAAAGGCAGGTCGGAGTTTTCTAGAACGGTTCCAATATGGAGAACCAAAGCAGCCGCGGGGGCGTATAAAGCTTCGGGAGACGGTGCCGCCACAACGTCCACAGAGAGGCGATTCGAAGGCTCCCACCCAGCGAGGGAATTGTACGGGTGGTTGGATAGGGCGGATCGGCAGAATAGAGAGGGATGGCGAGAACCCCCGCCCGGTGCGGGGCATTGGATGTCTCGGCTCGCGACTCGCCCGCGAGCTATCACAAGGACCGGTGGGCACGACGAGCCACCAAAGATGAAAGGTCTTGGTCGAGAAATGGTTATGGCCAACACCGATAGAAACATCCCGATGCCCCTGGATCAGGCCGCCGTACGCGGTCGGCGTATCGCCGGCAGCGTGACCAAAGCGGGCGCCTCGGGCGGTCGGAGCGACGGGCAGCGGACGGTCCGCCGGCGTCTCAGCCGCGAGGATCAGCGGATCCTGGATCACCTCTTGGAGCACGCGCAGGACTACATCGACAGCGAGGAGTTCTATCGCGAGGGTGCCGAGGCGCGGATCTACGAGGAAGCCCCCGACGTCGCCAAGCCGGACACGACCTGGTATCACCCCGTGATGGACGATCTGTCCGGCTCGCGGACGACGCGCACGGTCAAGAGCGCCCAGCAGGTGATCCTGACCGGTGCCGAGGAGCGGGTGCTGTTCCTGCAGTTCAACTACGCTCGGCACGTCGTGAACAACATCCAGATCGAGGTCTGGAAGAGCCCGACGCGTCAGCCGACGCCCGAGCAGGCGGAGCGGATCCTCTACTGGTATCGGCGTTCCGATCGCATCCGCGAGCAGATCGCCGAGACGAATCTTGCGCTCGTATTGGCCATGGCCAAGCGTACGCGTATGAGCGAGGTGGACTTCGCGGACCTGGTGAGCGAGGGGAACATGGCCCTGCTGCGTGCGGTGGATAAGTTCGACGCCGGTCGCGGGTTCAAGTTCAGCACCTACGCCTGCCGGGCGATCCTGAAGGCGTTCAGCCGGCAGGGGATGAAGCTGAGCAAGTATCGCCAGCGGTTCCCGACGGACTTTGATCCCAAGCTGGAGAAGTCCAACCACCTGGAGAACAAGCGGGCGTCGTTCGAGAAGGACGCGGCGGACGAGGTTCGGCGGATCGTGATCGAGAACGAGGCGGACCTGACCTCCGTCGAGCGGACGGTGATCGAGCATCGGTTCAACCTGCGTGACGACGACGAGCCTCAGGCCACGGAGAAGCCCATGACCCTTGAGCAGGTCGGGCAGATCATCGGCGTGACCAAGGAGCGGGTGCGTCAGATCCAGAACAAGGCGATGGAGAAGATCCGCGTCAAGCTGGAGGCGAGCTTCCTGGGCACCCAAGCCGAGGAGCCCGAGGAAGCCGAGACCGAGGCGGCGTCCTGATCGGTCGACGCCAGCATGAGTGAGAACCCCAGGGTCCGGCGAGTGCCGGGCCCTTTTCTTGCGCGGCTTTGAGCGGTCCAAACTCCGTGGTGGCGGAACAGCGGGGGTACCTAGAGCGAACCGGATCCCGGCGGCATTTTGCTGTCGTGCGCGATAGGGTCCTTCCAGACATGAGGGGGGACTCCGCTTCCAGCCGGTCCTAGTGTTTGGGCCGGTCCCGATCGTGTCGCGGCGGATGCCCCGACAGGCAGGACCCAATGATTCTCGATGAGGCGAGTTCGATGAGTGTGACCACAGATTCCCAGGCCGAAGCCAGTCCCGCGGGGCATGTGAGCCTTGATCCGGACCGCAAGCACGACCCGCACGAGACGCGGTTCGGCGACTTTTTGAAGGCGACGATCAAGTTCGAGGCCTCGGACCTTCTGATGAAGACCGGGCGCCCACCGTCACTGCGAATTCGTGGGGCGCTCAAGCCGATGGACACCACCCCGATCACGGCCGAGGAGTTCATGCAGATCACCCGGCACATCCTGACCGAGGAGCAGTTCGCGGATCTGCACAAGTTCGGTTCGGTGGACTTCGCGTACGACTACGACGACAGGAACCGTTTTCGGGTCAACCTCTTCCAGGCGCGAGGCAAGTTGTCGATCGCGGCAAGGCGGATCACGGCGGATATCCTGCCTTTCGAGGGGTTGCATCTGCCGCCGATCATGTCCGACGTTGCGTTGCAGCCGCAAGGCCTGGTGCTGCTGTGCGGTGTGACGGGCTCTGGCAAGAGCACGACGATCGCGTCGATGCTCGACTTCGTCAATGCCCGCAAGCCCGTGCACATCCTGACGATCGAAGATCCGATCGAGTACATCTTCGAAGACCGGATGGCGACGATCAACCAGCGGGAGATCGGGATCGACTGCCTGGACTTCAAGATCGCGTTGCGTGCGTTGGTTCGAGAGAATCCTGACATCGTGCTGATCGGTGAGATGCGTGACGCGGAGACGTTCGAGGCCGCGTTGATCGCCGCCGAGACGGGCCATCTTGTGTACGGGACGATCCACGCGTCGAGCACGACGCAGACGTTCAGCCGTATCTACGGATTGTTCCCGCAGGAAGAGCACGAAGAGATCCGCAAGGTGCTCGCGTATCAGATGCGAGCGTTCGTGTATCAGAAGCTGCTGCCGACGCTGCACGAGGACATCCACCGGATTCCGGCTCTCGAGATCCTGATCAACAACACGGTCGTGCAGAAGTTCATTCTGGAGGCGCGTGAGGGTGATCTTCGCGAGTATCTGAACTCGGTGGAGGCGCGCCAGACGGGCATGATCGATTTCAATCAGTCGCTGGTGAAACTGGTCGAGAGCGAGCACATCCACATGCGGGTGGCGATGGAGTCTTCGCCGAACTCCGACGACCTGAAGATGAAGCTGAAGAGGCTCGGGTAGCGTTCTGGCGCCCGGGTCTGACTGTTGAGATTGAGAGCATCCCGCGGGGATCAGCAGAGGAAAAGGAAGCGACAGCCGTGATGACGCCGCTCGAATCTCTTGGGGGGATACTGGGGGCGGGCGTTGTGCTCGTGTCCTGGTGGAAGGCCCTGCTGTTTATACCGCCGTTCCTTGCGTGGGCGTGGCTTATCTCGACCGTGTACGACAAGCACGCGGCGAGGTTCCATCTCGCGCGCGAGAAGTGGAATGCCGGGCACATGGTCGCCGGCACCGGTGCGGTGCTGGTGGGCATGTTCCTCCCGGCGCTGATCGGGCTGGAGGGGATCGTCGGATTCATCGTGGGCTGGATGGCGATGATTGTCATTCTGTTCGGCGACGTGATTTCGTACCCGATGATCGCCAACAAGGATCCGCGGGTGCCCGAGGAGTTCCGTGTCCGCGTGAATCTCGACAGCTTCAAGGAGGCCAAGCAGAAGAAGGCGGCGGCGAAGCTGGCGGGGACCGCAGAGCTCACGATCCGGCGTCCGAGCGGCAAGCTGGTCATCGTGCCCCAGAGGGATGCGCCCGAGTTTGTGGCACGACTCGCCGCCGAGCAGATCGTCATCAAGGCCACGCAGATCCGTGCGAGCCAACTGGACATGGTGCCGGCCTCGCGCGATGGGGCGTACGCGGTGCGGTATCTGGTCGATGGCGTCGCACAGCCCGGCGAGACATTTACACCCCAGGACGCGGGGCCGATCATCGAGTTCTGGCGGTCGGCGGCGGCGATGGATCTTTCCGATCGGCGCAAGCAGCAGGTCGGGATGATCGCCATCATCAAGGACGAGAAGGACTCCAAGGCACGGGTGACCGCGATCGGCGGGTCCGGGGGGCTGCGTCTGTCCATGAAGTTCAACCCCGCCGAGGCGGTGCGGAGGACGCCCGAGACGCTCGGGCTGCTCGACCCGCAGCGCGAGGCGCTCGATGCGATCTTGGAAGAGCGGGGCGGCATCGTGCTGCTGGCTGCGCCTCCGGGACAGGGGCGGACGACCACCCTGTACACGATCCTCAAGATGCACGATGCCTACACCAAGAACGTCCAGTCGCTCGAGTTCGAGACCGACGACGGGATCGAGGGCGCGCGCCAGAACGTGTTCGACCGGTTCGCAGAGGACCAGGACTTTGCCAAGAACCTCCGCTCGATCCTCCGGCGTGATCCGGACGTGGTTGGGGTCGCGGAGGTGCCCGACAAGGACACCGCCCAGGAGGCCACGCGGGGCGATCTGCCCAACGCGCGGGTCTATCTGTCGCTGCGGGCGGGCGACGCGATGGGTGCCGTGCAGGTCTGGTCCAAGAAGGTGGGGGATCTCGAGTTGGCCTCGACGGAGTTGAATGGGGTCGTCGCTCAGCGCCTGGTGCGCAAGCTCTGCGAGAACTGCCGGGTCGCGTATCAGCCGAGCCCCGACATGCTCCGCAAGCTGGGGCTGCCCGCCGACAAGGTCAAGCAGTTGTTCAAGAAGGGTGGGCAGGTGCTCATCAAGAACAAGCCGGAGGTCTGCCCGGTGTGCAACGGGCTGGGCTATCTGGGCCAGGAGGGCGTGTTCGAGGTCTATCCGTTCGGGCCAGAAGAGCGAGAGATGCTCAAGGCGGGCAATCTCCAGGGCCTGCGGGCGGAACTCCGCAAGAAGAAGTACGTCACAATCCAGCAGGCGGCGTTGCGCAAGGCGGTGGAGGGCCTCACGAGCATCGAGGAGGTGCTCCGCGTCACCGCCGGCGAGGACGCGAAGAAGAAGTCGTCGCCCAAGAAGGAGCCGGCGCCGAGTGGCGCCTGAACAAGCCAATCGCCAGATCGATCTGAGAACGGTTCTCGAACACGCGGTCTGAGCGAGGGAGTTTCGCCATGGTAATGAGCCTTATCGCGATTGGTCTCGTCGCCGCCGTTGCGTATGTGTGGGTCATGGCCGGGTTCTTCAGCGGTGCGATCCACATGGTCTGCGTGCTGGTTGCCGGGGCCATTGCCTTCGCGTTCTGGGAGCAGGGCGCGTATCTCATCCTTGACAACGTTGCGGGCAACAAGGGGTTCTTCAGCTTCCTGCCGGGCATGGCCTGGGGCGTTGCGTTGGTGGTGCCGTTCTGCGTCTCGCTCGCGATCCTGCGTTTGGCAACCAACAAGGCCATCATCGCCAACGTCACGCTGGACAACGTCGTCGACAAGATCGGCGGCGGGGTGTGCGGCCTGGTGTCGGGCGTCGTCACCTCTGGCATCGTCATGATCGCCTTTGGCGCACTCTGGGGAAGCACCCAGAGCGCCTGGGCCTTCCAACGCCTCGACGGGGATGCCAACGGCAGGTTCCAGTCCGCCAACAAGCTGATCTTCCCGGTCGATGACATCGTTGCCAGCGCCTACGGGGGGATGAGCGATACGACGCTCTCGACCGAGTATTCGCTGGCGCGGATGTATCCCAACCTCGCCGACGTTCCCTCGGCGATGCGCCAGACGCTGTTCGATGGCAAGGGACGCCCGACCATGGCGTCCAAAGAGTTCAAGGTCCTGGGCGGATACATTGTCGGTGCCGACGAGAGCTTCACCTCGGCTTTGGAAAGCCAGGCATCGGTTCAGGCGGTGATAGGTTCCAGCGCGAACCCCTTCAAGCCGGTGACCGATCGGAACGGCAAGCGCATGGACGTGCCGGGCAACTACATCGTCGGCTACGCGATGAGCTTCGAATCCAGTGCAAGAGAGCGTGGTTCGTCGCAGGTGGTCTTTGGCTCGGCCCAGCTCCGCCTGGTGTGTGAGGACGCCCAGGGCGACACCAAGGAGTTCTTCCCCTTCGCGTTTATCACGCGGGCGGACCAGTCCGACGTGGTATACCTGCGGTACGACTTCTTAGACGGCGACTTCCCCGCGACCTTCGCCGAGAATAGCCCGAAGATGGGCTTCGAGTTCTTCGTGCCCGGCGGGTATAAGCCCAGGTGGCTCTATGTGAAGAACACGCGCGTGGATGTCGGGGATCTTGCGTACGAGCCGCTCACGCCGGCCCAGCGGGCGACACGCCTGGACGACAAGTCCCTGGTCGAGATGACCCGGCGCGAGTTCGACTATTCCCAGGCGATCATCGTTCGCACGGGCACCAATACTCGCGGCATCGGCATCAGCGTGATCAACTTTCTTCCTCTCAGCATGATTATCCAGGACGGCAACCAGGGCGCGCTCAAGCTCGACGAGGCAAAGAAGATCGTCTCCGGCAGGCAAGATTTTATCCCCGGTGATCTGGACCAGCGAGGCCTCGACAGGGCGCTCAGGGTCAATGAACTCGACGTCGCCCGCTTCAGCGCGCTGGTCCAGATCCAGGTGACCGCATCCAACCGCGTCCCGACGCCCGCGGTCGACCTGACCGAGCCGCCGCTCACCAGCGCACCGTCCGACGAGCCGATCTTCCTGATCGATGACGAGGGCTACGCCTTCGCGGCGATCGGCTACGCGTACAAGGACCGCTTAGTCCACGTGATCCGCTACACCAGAAGCGACGTGCTCACAGGCCTCGAGGAGCTGCCCAGCGTCCCCAGCCGCTCGCGGCGCGACCAGGAGATCGTCCTGATCTTCGAGGTCCAGAACAACAAGCGTATCGAGGGAATCGCCATCGGCGACACGGTCTACATCAAGTTCGATCCGCCGATCGAGGTCAAGCGCCGCCGCTGATCGAGAGCCGCAGAGCGATCGCCCGCTTCGGCGGACCCGCGGCGCGACGACCGTCGGATATGCTCCGGTCATGCGTCTACCGCTGTCCAAGGTCTATCGCGCGTTCCCCGAACTCGATGAGTTCGAGGACGACCAGTGCGAGCGGTTCGTCCAGTGGGCGCGCTCGAGGATCAGGCTGCGGCGGTTCTTCTTGCCGTTCCTTGCAGTTGTTCTGTGGGTGATACTCGTCGCCGTGGTTGCGACGATGGTGTTCTGGTTGTTGCCATCTGGACGACGGTTCGAGTGGCTCTCGACCTTGGCGAGCATGGCCACCGTCGCCGCCCTCGTCTGGTCCATCGCGGTCGCATTGCTCGTCCGCGACTGGGTGCTCATCCGCGCCATCCGTGATCGCATCCGCGGCGGGCGATGCCCCGAGTGTCGATTCAGCCTGCTGGGCCTGCCGATCCATGATGGGGCGATCGTTTGCCCCGAGTGCGGCACGGATATGACCCTGCACGAGCTGGGCCTGACGCCGCGCGATCTGCTCGTGGAAGAAGCCTGATGCGCATCCCCTTCACCAGGCCCTACCGCGCGTTCGAGGAGTTCGACGGCGTGAGCACCGAGGAGTGCGAGCGCCACCTCCGGCGTGTCGTCGGCTCGATCGGGTGGCTGCCCTGCGCGATGCTCGGCACCGGCGTGCTAGGCGGTGCGCTCGCCATCGCCATCCTCGCGTTTGTCTATGAGACATCGCCGAGATGGCGACAGCAGATCATCGACTCGGAGTCATCGCAGACGGTCGCGTTGGTCGTGGCGGTCGCGTTCGTGTTGTTCGCCCTTTCGCTGTCGATGCTGCTGACGCGAGACTACGCGATCTATCGCGGCATCCATCGGGAGATCCACCGCGCCCGCTGTCCCAAGTGCAGGCAGAGCCTGCTCGGCGTGCCGGTGCGAGCGCCGCACTCGGCGGGCAAGCCAACCCCCGGCGACGCCTGGGTCCGCTGCCCCGAGTGCGGCAAACGCTACAACCTCATGGAGATCGGCCTGACGCCGCGAGACCTCATCCCGTTCGAGTTCCGCGAGGCGAGCCCAGACATAGCGACCAAGCGTGGAGAATGGTTCGGCAAGGAGTACCTGTGAACAGGTCCGACCCGATCGGGCTCAGGCGGCGTTCCCCAGTTCTTCACGATTGAGAACCGACGGGTTCTCAGCCGCCGCCGCCTCCGCGACGACCGCCAGCTCGCCCGCCACCACCGCGTCCGCGCTCGTCCGCAGCGCCATCGTCGTCGTGGTCGTGCTCTTCAGGCTGGAACACGGCGTGCGCCTTCTCCTGGATCTCGATGATCTTGGCGAGAGACTCCCTTGCGGCTCCTTCCTTGCCCTCGAGAATCGCCATCTCCAGCGTGATGGATTCACTGAGCACCCTGAGGATGTTCATGCGCATCGCCACATTGAACTTGTCGTCGGAGTTGTATCTCTCCTGCGCGCGCTCGGAGCGCGGCGCGCTACTCATGCCGCCCTTCGCTCCCAGCAGCGCCTGCTGGAGCATCTGCACGCTGCGGAGGTCACGCCGCATCGAGTCGCTCGTCAGTTCTGCGCGTTGCAGGCCCGCCATCGCACGCCCGGCCTGACGCATCGAGCCCTCGAAGTTCGGCGGGGCGTTTGTCGCACCCTGTCGACCGCCCTGACCGCCGCCCTGGCCGGTTCGCCGGTTCATCACCGCGAGCAGCTCTTCTCGGTCCAGAGCGCCGTCCCCATTGGTATCACCAGATTCAAAGAGCCGCTCGGCGAGCTGCTCGGGCAGCTCGTCGCGTTGGAGCTTGCCGTCGCCATTGGCGTCGCGCTGCATCATCCGCTCGACGAACTGTGCGGGATCCCCGCCGCGTTGACCGGGCTGCCCGCCACGCTGTCCGGGCTGCCCGGCGCGTTGACCGGGCTGGGCGTCCCTCTGGCCCGGCTGGCGGGCGCGATCGGGCTGGGCAAGAGCGAGTGCGCCGCCGGTGAGGGCGAGCAGGGCGACGCCGGTCATTATGGTGCGGGTGCGTGTCATTGGTGGTCCTCCTGTTTTCTTGGGCGCGCGGACCCACCGCTCACCCCGATGCCGCTCAACGAGTCTACCGGCGTCTCTATTGCGTTGGCCTCGCCTACCTCGGCTCGAGGTAGTAGTCCTTGCCGCCCCAGCGCACGGGCTCGCGTCTGGCCAGCTCGCGCCCGGCCTCGGTCATGATCCGTGACGCCAGCAGCGAGCCGATCGGGTAGAGGGGAATCGCCCACAGCGGAAACCCGCCTCGCTTATAGATGAACGCCAGGGTGCCCAGCCAGAACGCCGTTGACAGCCCCGCGAGCACGCCGCCCAGAATCCGCACCCAGGTCGGATCGATGGGCGCGAGGATTGCTATGACGACCGCCGCCATCGTGACCAGCGGCATGGCGATAGAAACCCCGCGGATCCGCCAGGCGTGCTTGAACAGACGCGAGACCTTGAACTTCGCGCAGTCGATATAGATCCGCTTCCAGCCGACGCGAAACGCCTCCCACGAGTCGTACATCCGGACGGTCAGCAGCCCATCGGCGAGCAGCACGCCGACGGGGATCTTCGCCTCTTCGACCAGGCGTGCTAGCGCCATGTCCTCGAGCACGGCCTCGTTAACCGCCTCGTGCCCGCCGATCTTCTCGTACGCGTCGCGGGCGAACATGATGAACTGGCCGTTGGCGAACGCCCTGCGCCGATCCATGCGGTTTGCCTTCATCAGCGGGTATTCGTACATCAGCTCGATGCCGCAGGCCGGCTGAACGAGCCACTCGAACCAGTGCGAGCAGGACAGGTTGCTCCAGAGGCTCAGCATGCCCAGCGAGCGATTGCGCAGCAGCGCCGTTGTCGCGCGAACGAGCGAGGGATCGAAGATGGTGTCGGCGTCGGTGAAGAGGTACACCTGCGCGTCGCGGGCCGCCTCAGACCGCTCGACGCCCGACCAGACCGCGTGGACCTTGCCCGCCCACTCATCGGGGCAGCGATCGAGCTCGATGATCTCGAAACGCTCATCGCCGGCGATCTCGCGCTCGGCGATCTCTTTGGTCCGATCCGTGCAGCGGTCCAGCACGATCACCACGCGCATGGGCTTATAATCCTGCGCCCGCAGCGACTCGATCAGCCCCGCGATCACGTCCTCTTCGTTGTGGGCCGGCACGATCACGCACACCCGGTCGGTCGGCGGATCGGCGTCGGCGATCGAGATCCCCTCGCGGGCCGTGGGCAGCGAACGAAGGGTGGTGAAGATGCGAACGTCGCCGATGATCCAGTAGATCATCAGCGCGACCGATGTGACAACCGCGATGACAAAGAACACTCCCATCAGCGCGATGAGGATAGGCGAATGGGCGGATACACTCGCGCCATGGACCCGCTGGTGTTCTCAAGAGACGCGATCCGGGAACTCGATCGGCGGGCGATCGCCGACCACGCCATCCCCGGCGTCATCCTCATGGAGAACGCCGGCAGGGGCGTCGCCGACATCGCCAAGGCCATGCTCAAGGGCGACGCACAGCTGGTCATTGTCTGCGGCACGGGCAACAACGGTGGCGATGGCCTCGTCGCCGCACGCCACCTGGCCAACGCGGGCCTGGAGCTGAGGATTCTGTTCGCCGGCAACCCCGAGCGCATGACCGGCGATGCGCGCACAAATCTCGAGATCGTCCGCTGCATGCACTTGGCGATCGAGACGGTCCAGAGCGATGCCCAGGCTCGCGAGGTCGCCAAGGGGCTGGATGGATCGAGTCTGGTCATCGATGCGCTCTTCGGCACGGGCCTGGACCGCCCGATTGAGGGGTTCAGGGGCACCCTGATCGAGGCGATCAATGCGGCCCAGCGGGCCGGCACGCCCGTGCTGGCCGTTGACATGCCCAGCGGCCTCGATGCCGACTCGGGCGAGCCCCTGGGGGTCTGCGTGCGTGCGGATGTGACCGCGGCCCTTGTCGGATACAAACGAGGATTCGAGAATCCCGCCTCCAAAGAGCACACTGGGAGGGTTCGGGTGGTAGATATTGGCGTGCCCCAAGCCCTGGCCCGTCGCCTTTCAGACCGTGGTGGTTGACGCGGCGGTCGATCTGGGGGACGATGGTCTCTGGAGGTTCCCATGGCTGTTCGGATGGAGCTCTCACGGATCCTCATCCGCGAGCTCAACGATTTTCAGTTGATCGAGCTCCGCGAGGTGCTCGACGAGGGCGAGACCAACGGCAAGATCCGTGACGCCGACCCCGACGAGGTCGAGGGCCTGCTCGCCTCGGACGAGGCCCTGCTCGGTCGCAGCTTTCCCATCGTCATCGGCCTGCCCGAGGCCCAGGCGATCGAACGGCGTCTCAGCGGCATCGAGGTCAAACGCCCGCAGACCCACGACCTGCTGGCCCGGATGATCGATGAGCTTGGCGGCGAGCTGGTCTCGGTGACCGTGACCGACCTCGCCGAGGGCACGTTCTTTGCCACCCTTGATGTCCGCAATCACCTGAGCGAGATGCTGCATATCGATAGCCGCCCCAGCGATGCGATCGCCCTGGGCATCGCCAGCAACGTGCCGGTGTACGTCGAGGAGCACGTGCTCGAGGCGGCTCTCGAAGACCAGGCCTGAGAGGCGAAAAATCGACCACGACCATAAAGGCCTCAGCGAGCTCTATGACTCTCACGACCGCCCGCGCGCGTACCTGACTTCGTCGATCGAGGGCGTCGGCGGGCTCATCAAATGCCGCCCCGAAGATTTTCTGGTCGAGGAAATGCCGCTCATCGCGCCCGCCGGCGAGGGCGAGCACGTCTGGATGTTCCTCGAGAAGCGACTGCTCTCGACGCTCGACATGCTGGGCATCTTGGCAAGGCACTTTCGCGTCGCCCGCCACCACATCGGGTTCGCGGGTCTCAAGGACAAGCACGCGATCACCCGCCAGGTTGTCTCGGTCCACCTTCCCAAGACGCGGATCGAGGATCTGGCGATGCTCGATCACCCGCGCATCGGCGTCTTGTGGGTCGATCGGCACACCGACAGGATTCGCCGGGGCCAGCTCAAGGGCAACCGGTTCTCCATCCGCATCCGCGGGATCGAGATCTCGCGCGTCCGCGACGCCAAACGCACGCTCGAAGCGCTCGAAACCGAGGGCGTGCCCAACCGCGTCGGCCCCCAGCGCTTCGGCTACCTGCGCACCAACCACCTGGTCGGACGGGCCATGATCCTGGGCGAAATGCAGACCGCGATCGATGTCTTGCTCGGACCGTGCGCTGACGAGACCCTCGCCCAGAGCGATCAGCAGCACCAGGCCCGCTTGGAATATGCCCGGGGCGACCTGGCGGGCGCGCTCGACAGGTTCGCCCCCGCGATGAAGGGTGAGCGGCGCGTCCTCGAAGCCCTGCTCGATGGCCGACCGCCCCATCAGGCGTTCGGGCGATTGGATACCCGCGAGCGCAGCTACTTCGTCTCCGCGTTCCAGTCCGCGATCTTCAATCGTCTGCTCGACCAGCGCCTGGGTTCGGGGACGCTCTCGACGCTCGCCGTCGGCGACGTGTCCTTCGAGCATGAGACGCGCGAGGTCGTCACCATTGGTGACGGGAACACCGCCGACGCGCTGTCGGATCGTCTTGCCGGCTTCGAAGTGAGCCCGTCGGGTCCGATGTGGGGTCCGGACATGCACAGCGCCGCCGGCGAAACCGAACGCCGAGAGCTCGCGGAACTCGCCGAGTTCGGTGTCACGCCCGAGGCAATTGGGGCGTTCGTCGACGCCGGGAAGGGCTCCAGCCGCGACGCGGTCGGCGTCGAGGGTGATCGCAGGCCCTATCGCGTGCCGATGACCGATCCGCAAATCGAGGCCGGCGTCGATGAGCATGGCAGCTTTATCCGCTGCGCGTTCGACCTGCCCCGTGGGGCCTTCGCCACCGTTGCCATGGAAGAGATCATGAAGAACGGGCGGGCCGGCGAGGTCGGCCTGCACGCCCGCGATCGGGTGGCGGTTGAGGCGGGCAAGGCGTGACCAGCGATCCGCCCAGGCTCGTCTGCTTCGACTGGGGCGGGGTGATCCTGCGCATCTGCCGGGACTTCGACGAGGCCCGCGCCCGCGCCGGATTCGATGCCCGTCCGATCGCCGGCGAGCCCGAGCTCCAGGCCCGGCGTCACGCGATCGTGCACGAGTACGAGACGGGCAGGATCGGGTGCGACGAGTTCTTTGGCTCGATCAGCGATGCGATCGACGGCGTGTACTCGCCCGACGAGTTTCGCACTATCCACGACGCGTGGCTTATCGAGGAGTTCTCCGGTGCGGCGAGCGTCATCGACGACCTGCACGAGCGAGCCGTCGAGACCGCCATGCTCAGCAACACCAATCATCGCCATTGGGCCCGCCACGCCCAGACCGAGCACGGCCCGGCGTTCCCGATCGCAGCCGGCCTGGGACATCCGCACGCCAGTCATCTGCTCGGTCACGCCAAGCCGGGCCGCGAGGTCTTCGCGAGCTTCGAGTCCGCGACGGGGTTCGCATCGCACGAGATCCTGTTCTTTGACGATCTGTTGGGCAATGTCGAAGCCGCGCGAGCGGCGGGATGGCGAGCGGAGCGGATCGATCACGAGGCGGACCCGCCCGCGCAAGTGCGCGGGATCCTGGTCTCACTCGGGCTGATTGGACCATGAGATGTGCCACTGGTGGATTGCCCACCAGAGCAGATTCATCAAAGTGGTAGCATTCGAGTGGACGTTCTGCGAGTCTTCGCTGCGGAGCAGCGGTGCGAACATGGCGAGTGGCGATAGCCACTCGATACGGTCACCCAGGAAACCCAGCCCCGGCAGGGGCGCACGAGCGCCCCTGCCGGGGCTGGGAAATATCCTCGCTCCATGACGAGGGGCTATCGCCCCTCGCTATGTTCGCAGCGCCACTCCGTGGCGGTCTGCATCGGAAAATCCTACCGGTCACCAAACTCGCATTTGCCGAGTGCATTTCTGATTCACGCCCCGATACCGAGTGAAGTTACCAGAGGATTGAACCCGCTCTAGCGTCAACGTGCTTTGCACGCGTGCACTGGCAGACAAGCTGCCAGTGGCACGTTTGACGTCAGACCACCCGGTTTGGCGGCTCGCGTCCGGCGAGCACCGCCTCGACGTTGTCCAGGGCCATCCGTGTCATCTCTTCGCGGAACCGGAGTTCGGCGCTGCCCATGTGCGGCGTCAGCACGACGTTCTCAAGCTCTATCAGCCCCGGATGCACGCGCGGCTCATCCTCAAAGACATCGAGACCCGCGCCCCAGAGACGCCCCGATTGCAGCGCTGCCACCAGCGCCGCCTCATCGACAATCGGCCCGCGCGCCGTGTTCACGAGGATCGCGGTTCGCTTCATGGCCGACAATCGTTCGGCGTTGATCAGCCCGCGCGTCTGGTCGGTCAGCGGCGTGTGGATGCTCACGACGTCCGCCTCGGAAAGCCCGTCGTCGAGTTCCATCCGTCTTGCCGCTAGCGGGGCGAGCTCGAAATCCCAGTGGCGGCTGCGCGCGACATATGCGATCCGCATTCCAAAGGCATGGGCGCGGATCGCCGTCGCGTAGCCGATGCGCCCGGCACCGACGATCAGCAGGGTCTTTCCGGTGATGTCCATGCCCAGGAAATCGGTCGGCCCCAGCACGCCCTTGGGAACCCAGTCACCCCGGCGCACGAACCGATCGCCCTCGACGACACGCCGAGCGACCGCGAGCATCAGCGCGATCGCCATGTTCGCCGTGCCCTCGGTGACGGCGTCGGGGGTGTTGGTGACCGCGACGCCGCGCTCGCGGCACGCGTCCAGATCGATGTTGTCCACACCGACGGCGAAGTTGGCGACGACGCGCAGATTCTTGCCCGCGGCGTCGAGGACCTCGCCATCCACCCGCTCGCTGACCCAGGAGATGATGCCAGAGGCCCCGCGCACGAACGAGAGCAGGTTCTCGCGGCTCATCGCGTCCTCGCCGGCGATGCGCAGCTCGACGCCGGGCATCGAGAGCTCTCCCGGCAGGCGTCTGGTGATCGCGACGATGGGCTTATCCATACACCATTCTCCGCAGCAGCCGTTCCGACTCAGGGCTCCTGCTGCGATACGCTAGTCCGCACACCATGACCACGCTGATGGCCTGGAACATCCTGCACGGCGGGGGGCGACGACGGATCCCCGAGATCACCCTCGCGCTGCTCGAGGCTGCGCCCGATGTGCTGGTGGTCAACGAGTATCGATCGACTCTTGGGGGCCAGCTCCGAGGAGTCCTGGCTGACCACGGCTGGTCGCACCAGGCCTGCACCGATCCGCCCAGGAACCGCAACGGCACGCTGATCGTGTCGCGTGATCCGATCCGGGTTGCGCTGGCGGACCCGGCGCTGCCTGCGTGCCTTGCCCAGCGTTGGCTAGAGGTCGAGTTGGGCGACTTGGTCGTCGTCGGGCTGCACCTGCCCGAGGACCAGAAGCCGGGGGCGAAGCTCGAGTCGTGGTCCCACCTCCTGCGGGTCGCCCGCGATCGCCTGGACCGGGACGTGGTGTTCCTGGGCGATTTCAACACCGGGCGGCACCGCGCCGACGAACCGGGCGAGGCCTCGGCATTCTCGGCTCACATGGGGCGTCTGTGGTCCATGGGCTATCGCGATGCGTGGCGCGAGCTGCACCCAGTTGCCCGCGAGGCGTCGTGGCAGAGTCCCTTCGGCGAGGGGTTTCGCATCGACCACGCCTTCGTCTCGCCCTCGCTCAGCGGGCGTTTGCGCGAGGCGCGATACCTGCACGATCTGCGCGAGAACGGGCTCAGCGATCACTCGGCGCTGCTCGTCAGGCTCGAAAATGCTGTCGGTAATGCAAGAAATCCCACAAAAACAGGACTTTTTAGCCCCTTCGGAGCCGATACGCCTTGCCAGGGGGAAAAAACTCTGTAAAACAAGGGTTGTCCGGCGTGCGGATGCGTCGGATTGCCGAGAACCTCGGCACGAAGCCGCGGGAAGCCACGGGCACCGGCCAGTTTGCCGGGCCCACAAACAAGGAGTGTTTTTGATGGCCAAGAAGAAGAAGAAGCCCGTCCGTCGCACGACCAAGAAATCCGCCAAGCGCCCGGCAGCCCGCAAGGCCGCGGCACCACCGCCGAAAATGAAGGCCGGTGCCGCCGCCAAGCCCCGCACCAAGGCCGAGATCATGGGTTTGCTGGCCGACCACGCCGGCGTGAGCAAGAAGGAGGTCCTCGCGGTCTTCGACGGCATCACCCAGTTGATCGAGAAGGACCTCTCCAAGCGGGGTCCCGGGGCGCTCAACCTCGGCGGGCTGATGAAAGTCACCGTCCAGCGCAAGCCCGCCACCAAGGCCCGCAAGGGCATCAACCCCTTCACCGGCGAAGAGGCGATGTTCAAGGCCAAGCCGGCCCGCAACGTCGTCAAGGTCCGCCCGATGAAGGCGATGAAGGATCTGGTCTGACGATTCTCGCGAGTTGAAGCATCAATCCAGAGCCCAGGCTTCTCGAAGCCTGGGCTTTTTTTTTCAATCCTCCGGTAGGGGGTCCAACATGTGAACGATCTTGCTCGCTCGTGCGATCCGCTCACCGAGCCGTCCCATCGCCACGAGATAGCCCTCGACAACGCCTGTCTCGATGGGCACCGCGATGCCCTGAGACCCCCAGTTCGCCAGGCGCGAGGGGTCCTTCAACCAGACCCGCATCTCCGGAAGCGTCCACGCCCCGTACCCCGAGTCTTCGTCGGGGGCGGCGAAGAAGTTGCGATACCACGGGCGATCGCTCAGCCCCGCACCAATCAGCCAGGCCCGGTCGCAGGCTCGCAGGGCCGCGTTGACATCGACGAGTCGATCACCGATGAGCGTGTCGGTGGATGACTCCAGATCATCAGCAAGCCGGTTTGCCAGGTTCTCGATGTTGCGCCCGTCAAAGTCCAGCGCCATGAGCGACCGGGCGACGCCGAGGTCTGGATCGATCGACTCGACGAGCCCTTTGTCGAGCGCCTCTTGCGAACCTGCTCGCAGGTGCTTGCGAAACTCCGGTCCGTACCGCCCTGGATCCAGCGGAAGGATCTGCGCATTGGCCAACCGGCTCGCCACCGCGATCGTCATCCGCGTCACCATCAGCGCCGATTCATAGTCGTCGCCGACGGTCTGGCGGTACCAGTGGAGGGTGTCGGTGTTGCCGTGATAGGCCGTGCCCTTGCTGCCACCGGCGTGGAACCCGGCGCTTGGGATGCACAGGTGACACCAGAAGCCGACGTGGTCCGACCCGCCGCCGAGGTCGCCGATGCTGGGTTCATCGGGGTACAGCTCGTCGGCCCCGCGCGCGAACCATGCTTCGTACACGGTCTTGCTCGCATCCCCAGCCTGCGGCACCGCGCGACTCGCCTCGACAATCACGCGCTTCAAGCTCGGGCTCGCCCCGGCACCGAAGTCCGGGCCCATCGCGCTGCCGTCGAGGTTGATATACGCGACCGCCTTCTTGCTCAGCCACTCGCTGTTCGCCTCCACCCATTCGGTCGAGCCGATGATGCCCCATTCCTCGGCACCCCAGGCGCAGAACAGGATCGTCCGCTTGGGGCGTTGACCCTCGCCAGCCAGCTTCGCGAACGCCCGTGCTGTTTCGAGGGTGCAAATGGTCCCGGCCGAGGGATCGCTTGCTCCAAAGCCCCAGGCGTCGTGGTGCCCGCCGACGATGACGACCTCGTCGGGGAACTCGCTGCCTTCGAGGCGCGCGATGACGTTGGCGGTGTTCTTGATCCTGCGCGGCTGATCGACCATGACGCGGACGCGCAGGTCCGTGCCGCCTTCCATGCGATAGCGGAACGCGAGCCCGCCCTGCCAGTCGTTGTCCTCGACCTGTCGCCCGGTCATGTGGCGCATGATCTCGCTGGCCGCGCCGTAGCCGATGGGCTGGATCGGGATTCTCGCCAGCGCGATCTCATCGGGATCCAGGCGCTCGGCGTCCTCGGTCGCCTCGATAAACGGCGTCAGCGGATCGCCCTGATACGGCAGTGTCTTGACCGACCCTCGCTGGATGTGATGCTCGCTGGCGAACCCACCCTCGGGATACTCAAGGCCCTGGGAATAGCCGGAGTCGGCGGGGTCGGTGTAGATGAGCAGTGCCGCGGCACCGGCTTCTTCGGCGAACTTGGCCTTGTAACCGCGGTAGTTCCCGCTGTAACGGGCGATGACAATCTTGCCCGTGCAATCGACGCCGAGTTCTTTGAGCTTCTCGAAATCTTCCTTGCGTCCGAAGTTGGCGTAGACGACCTCGCCGACGGCCTCGCCCGAGCCGCTGTAGCCGTTGTAGGCGAACATGAGTTCGGGGTGCCCGCTGTAGGGATCGTCATCGAGCGCCGGCTCGCGGACAGGAAGGCTCTGGCGGATGGGGCTGATGATCTCGACCTCGCCCGCGAGCGCATCGGCGAGCAACGGCCAGATCTCGTGGACCTCGACCTCCAGGCCCATCTCCTCGAACGAGCGGGCGAGGCTGCTAATGACCTCGCGGTCGCCATCGCTCCCGGCGACGTGCGGGCGCGAGCACAGCATGTCGTGCCAGGCCCGCAGGCTGTCGGGCTCGGGTGCCGCCAGCAGCGACTGCTCATGGGCGAGATACGCCTCGCGCTCGGCGGGCGCCCAGTAGCGAAGATCGCCCTCGAGGGGCTGAGCGACGCCAGACGCGGCGAGGGAACAGATGATCGCGGTTTGTGTGAGCATGGGCGGAGTGTAACGGGTGCAGGTCGCAGCACAAGGCCCGGATCGGGTCATGGCTCCCGCCCTGAAGGGGCGATCGGTGGTAGCCCGGGGCGCAGCCCCGGGTTGAGAGTGCTCCTGTAGATCCCGCCCTGGAGGGGTGGACGAGGGATGTGCCGGCTGGCGAGGATGTCGTTCGCTCCTTCAGGGCGAGCGTCTCTTGGATCCCTTGGACCTGGGGCAGCGCCCCAGGCTACCTCCGTGCGCCGCTTCGCGCCGGGAACTCGTCGGCGCGTCAGTCAACAATAAAGCGTTCGTCGTATTCCACGCCGTGCCGATCGAGAAACTCGATGAGCTCTTCCTTGAATGACTGGACTCGATGGTGCTCTTCTTGATGCTCGATGTATCTGATGACGGAGTCGCGCGATGACTCACTCACCGAGAACACGGCGTAGCCGGACTGCCATGCGAATGACGCGGTGTCTGGAAACTCCTCGTGAATCCATGCCGACGATCGGGACTTGATGTTGCGAACAAGATCAGCGACGCCTCGATCGGTACGCCATCGAACAAGGAGATGGATGTGGTCCTCGACGCCGCCAACGGAGAGCAGCGAGCCGCCCTCGTCGCGCGTGATCCCGCCGATGAAGGGATAGAGGCGCTCGCGAAGCGCGGGGTTGATCAGTGGTTGGCGATGCTTGGTGGAGAAAATGACGTGGAAGAGAATGTTGGAGAAAGTGGAGGCCATGGAAATCTCCGGCTTGTGATACTTGGTAAGAAAGTAAGAGCCCTTCGTTCGCCCCTTCAGGGCGACGGGTCGTTGGATGCTGTCGTCCTGGGGCTGCGCCCCAGGCTACCTGCGTGCGCCGCTTCGCGGCGAGGTGCTCCGCCCTGAAGGGGCGATCGGTGGTAGCCCGGGGCGCAGCCCCGGGAAAGCGACGCCCCAGAATATCCCGCCCTGGAGGGGCGGACGAGGCAATGGCCGGCTGACGAGGACGCCGCCCGCCCCTTCAGGGCGAGGGGTCGTCGGATGTCGCCAACCTGGGGCTGCGCCCCAGGCTACCAGCGTGCGCCGCTTCGCGGCGGGGAGGCGCGCCCTTTCAGCGTGTCCCCTTGGCGTTCCCACCCAGCACGAACGCCGCGGCTTCGATCACGATCCAGATCTCAAGTGCCAGCATCAGGATTGAAATCACCAAGAGATGTGTCTTGCTCGCATCGCCGGCGTAGGCGAGGATCATGTCCGTGATCGCCCAGCCGGTCATGGCGAGCATGAAGACCATGGGGATGGCGGTGACCCAGAAGGGCTTCCTGGTGCGCACGAGCCAGACCGTGATGACCAGCAGCGCGAGCCCGGCGAGGAGTTGGTTGGTCGCGCCGAAGATGGGCCACAGCAGCAGCCCGCCCGCGCCAGCACCAACCAGACCCTTTTCGGGGATATCACTCAGCGCAAGAGCCCCGGCGGTCACCACCGCGATCCCCGTCGCGACGTAGCGGTTGGCGATCATGCCGCGGATGCCTGGCGGCGGTAGCGGGCGATCGACGCGTGCGCCCTCTTCGCCGCACTCTGGGCACTGGTCCTCGCGCAGGCTCTCCATGCTGTACCCACAGGCTCGACAGAGTGCCCGCGCGGGCAGGCTCGCGCCCCCTCCCACAAGCTCGGCGATGATGTACCGCTGCAACCTCGTCGCCGAGTCGAGCGTCGTGGCCGCAAAGCTCGCGACGAACACGCCCATGATGGCCATGGCGAGACTGGCGCTGATGCCGATGGACTGGATCATGTTCGCCGAGCCTCGGATGAACGGTTCGAGCTTGTCGCCGAGGCCTTTCGAGCCGCCCCATGTCTGGTAGTAGTACTGCCAAGAGCCAGCACCGCTCGTCGTTGCAATGACACCGTCTGGATAGTCGCTGGGCTCAAAGGTGGTACCTTCTGGTATTGGTTGGCTGTTCCCGAAGGGAGAGCGGCCACCCGATTCGGCGATGATCCGGTCGAAAGAGCTCATCTCCCATTGGGTCGTTCCCAGCCCAATCCCCGCCACACACGCCAGAATCACCAGCGTCGCCAGAAACCCCTCGGTCAGCATCGCGCCATACCCGACATACTGCGCATCGCGCTCCGTGCTCAACTGGCGACTTGAACACCCGCTTGCAACCAGGCAATGAAACCCGCTGATCGCGCCGCACGCGATCGTCACAAACAAGAACGGCATGAAGGGTGGCACATACCCGCCGGGCGTCGCCGGCTGGGGCCTCACCACGAGCGCCTCGCCCACGATCGGCGGATGACTCACCACCAATCCGATCAGCAGCAACCCCATCGCAATGAGCAGCTGCCACGAGTTGATGAAATCCCGCGGCTGCAACAGCGTCTGTACCGGCAGCACGCTCGCGATGAACACATAGATGAGCAGCAGGATCGACCAGAACGCCGCGGGGCTGATCCAGCTTGTGATCTCCGGAGGCAGCGTGATCTGCGCCCATTCATTATTCGCGCTCACCACAATCGTCGCGTACATCAACCCCACGGCGACCACGCTACCCAGCAGCAGACTCCCACCCCGGCGCAACCAGATCCCCAGTCCGATCGCGATGGGAATCTGGAGCCACACCGGCGCAACGCTGCTGGGAAACCTCGCAAACACCGCCGCGATGACCAGGCCGAACACCGCGAGCACCACCCACAGCCCCACGAGAACGACAATCAGAAACAGCCAACGCACGCGCGGGTTGATGATGTCTTTGGAAAGGTCGGCGATCGTGCGTCCCTGATGGCGCATCGAGATGACCAGGCTGCCGAAGTCGTGGACCGCGCCCATGACGATGCTGCCGATGAGCACCCACAGCAGCGCCGGCACCCATCCCCACGCCACCGCCACCGCCGGGCCCACGATCGGCCCGGTGCCCGCGATACTCGTGAAATGGTGCCCGAAGACGATCGCTTTGCGGCTCGGCACATAGTCCACGCCGTCCTCGAGCTCCTTGCTCGGCGGCGTGCGATCGGGATCCAGCGCGAAAATCTTGCGAGACAGGTACCGCCCGTAGGTGCGATAGGCGACCATGTAGAGCACGAACGCGCCCAGTGCGATCAGAACAGTTTCCATGGTGTCTTCGAGTCCTCGCTGTCAGTTCACCGGCTCTGCATCCGTCAAACAGAACCTAGCCTATCACATCCGTCCCCCGGAGCCTCCCTTGGATATTGTCAGCCGAGCCAAGCCAGATCCTCGCTCGTTCGTCGCCCTGGAGACGACGCTCCTGCTCCACGGCGTGCCCCGTGACGCCGCAGAGCCTCTCGCCCGTGAGCTGAGCGAGATCGTCCGTACCCATGGCGTCGGCCCGGCACTGGTCGGCGTCGTCGCGGGCCGGCCCATCGTCGGTCTGAATGACGACGAACTGGCGACGCTGCTGAGCGCCGCGTCCGTCCCCAAGGCCAACACCTCAAATCTCGGCGTGCTGATGCACCGCAAATCGCACGCGGCGACCACGGTGAGCGCGACGATGGAACTCGCTTGCGCCGCCGGGATCAGCGTCTTTGCCACCGGGGGCATCGGCGGCGTCCATCACGGCATCGCCCACCGTCTGGACATCTCCGCCGACCTCGCCGCCCTTGCCCGCTTTCCCATCGCTGTCGTCACCAGCGGCACCAAGTCGCTCCTCGACGTCCCGTCCACCCGAGAGGCCCTGGAGACCCTCGGCGTGCCGGTCGTCGGGTTTAGGACCGACCGATTCCCGGCGTTCTATATCCGCGAGTCCGCCGCCGGCGTGGACGCGAGGTTCGATACCGTCGCCGACCTCGCGGCGTTCGTCATGGGCGAGCTTGCGCGCACAAATCGGGCGATCGTGATCGCCAATCCCGTTCCCGAGTCCGATGCGATTGCCCAGTACGAGTTCGACGCGTGGCTGGATGACGCGCAATCGCGCGCCCCCGACGCCAGCGGGCGCGATGTGACCCCCGCGATCCTCTCGGCTCTGCATGAGGCCTCGGGCGGACGCACGCTCAAGGCCAACCTGTCGCTGGTCCGAGCCAACACAGCGTTAGCGGCCCAGCTCTGCCGGGCCATGCTCGGGCATTAGTGCCACGGAGCCGAGAGCGCAAGCTCGCGATGGGTCACCCAGAGTTCTTTGCGGAATCGTGTGATCAACTAACAACGCATACGCAAGCGAAGCCAACGCTCTCGCTCACACGTTACGCCGCGATGACGCCGGCACTGAGCGCCTCGCGCACCAGCCCGACGACCTCCGCCGGGTCGCCCGAGCGTGCGAACAGGACGTTGCAGTCGTGCACCAGGCGGGTGCCGCTAACGGTCTGGCCGACGAGGATGATCGGAACACTCGAGCCCATGACCAGCGTGCGCAGTGCCCGCGAGTCCTCGGCGCTCTCGAGGTCGGTGGTGCGGATCACGATGGCGTCCGGCAGGTCGCCGTCGAGATTCTCTAACGCCTCGGCCGTGTCGCTGGCGAGCATCACCGAATGTCCGGCCAGGCGGAGCGCCCGGCTGAACAGGTGCTCGGTCAGCGGCTCGCAATCGATCAATAGAACGGTCTGTGACATGTGAAACCCCACCTGACGGGCGTCAAAGCAAGTTCCGACGCCCGAGAACAGCGTTCTCCGCGCTGCCTCCATCGGCCCGTGCGAGTGGGGTTCTGAAGTCCCTTGCTCACTAGGCTCAGGAACTTATTCCGACTCGCCGTCCGAGCGTTTCATCCCACGCCCGCCTCGACCGCGGCTGGCCCGCCCGGGCTGGGCCAGTGTCCCGGCGGGGCGAGGCGCAGAAACCGCGCCAGGCGGGGCGCACCGAGCACGAAGGGGATGGTGTCCAGCAGCGCGACGCCGAACTTGAACAGATATCCCGTGGCGATGAACGCGAGGAGTTGCCAGTGGACCGACTTATCCAGATCGATCGGCAGCGCCTTGGCGTAATAGTGCGTGATCAGGATGACCGCAACGGTGTCCACGAGCTGGCTGACCATCGTCGAGCCGTTATTGCGCAGCCACAGGTGCTTGCCCTTGGTCAGGTTCTTCCAGAAGTGAAAGATGTACACGTCGACGAACTGCGCGATCAGGTACGCGATCATCGACGCGGTGACGGCGCCGAATGCGAGGGTCCGGACCTCGAAGAAGACCGGCAGCCGACCGGCGGCGTCTGTCGCGATCGATCCGTCCGCAAGGCGATCCTCGAACCCCGCCAGCGATCCTCCAAACCAAAGGATCGCGATCACCCAGATATTGAGCACAAGCCCCGTCCAGACCACCAGGCTCGCGCGCCGTCTGCCGTACAACTCGCTGATGAAGTCGGTGCACAGGAACGTGATGGGATAGGGCAGCACGCCGACGGCGACAGCGAAGGCCGTGGCACCCGGGTCGCTTCGGTCGAAGTCGATCTCAAAGAGCTTGATGAACCGCGTGATGCCCAGGATGTTGAGCATGGTCAGCGTGCCGAGGAACAGCCCGCTGAGGAGCAGGAAGACTCCCTCGCGCCTCGCATGAAGCTGTTCTTCGCTCAGCCCGGGCAGATCCTCGTAGCGATGCTGGTGCGAGGGCAGCGTCTGGGCGTCCATGATCGCAGGGTAGCGATTGCGCGTGCGGAGCGAGCCCGGATCGCGTAGCATCAGCTTCGATGCCAAACGCGACAGAGAACAGCGAGACGAGCGTGACCGAGCCAAAGCCCGCCAAGTCCAGCGCAAAGGCGCCCGACAAGAAAGCCGCCGAAGACCCGGCGTTCCTGGCGATGGCCGAGGCGGTGATCTTCAGCGCAGATCGCCCGGTGTCGCCGGCCAGGCTCGCCGAGGGCCTGGAGGGTTTCCAGACGACGCCAACCGATGATTCTGCCAAGCCCGACGCCGAATCGAATGGCGGATCTGACGAGAGCGGCGGCGTCGATCAGAGCCGGATCGCCCGGGCGGTTGAGTCTCTGAACGACCAATACCAGCGATCCGGGCGGTCGTTTCGCATCGAACAGGTCGCCGGCGGGTACCGTGTGATGACACTCGCGGAACACGCCGACGTGGTCGGCGTGTTCCAGAAGCAGCGCGACTCGGGCAAGCTGAGCAAGCCTGCGCTCGAGACCCTGGCCATCGTCGCCTACCGCCAGCCGGTCACACGGGCGGATCTGGAGGCGATCCGGGGCGTATCGTGCGGGGAGGTGCTGAGGTCGCTTCTCGAAAAACGCCTCATCGCCATTACCGGGCGGGCCGAGGTCCTCGGCCGACCCATGCTGTACGGGACCACCAGAGCTTTCCTCGATGCGTTCGGCCTCAGCTCGATCAAAGACCTCCCCCAAGCCGGCGAACAGATCGGCGGGCTCTCGGCGAGCCTCTGATCTCTCCGCCCGGCGTACACCGCAGACCGCCCGCCTCCTGACCCGCCTCTATCGCCCCGGCTGGTCCGGCGTGCTCTATCTGATCACAACCCTGTTCCTGGCCATCGGCGCCATCAACAGCCAGAACAACCTGCTCTTCTGGGCCTTCGGGCTCGCCATCGCCGGCATGCTCGTCTCCGGGGTCATCTCGGGCACCGGGCTCATGGGCCTGCGCATCGAGCGCCTGGCGATCCGCGAGGCCCGCCTCGGCGAGCCAAGCGTGGTCCGATATCGCCTGCGCAATCGCAACCGCCTGATGCCCGCCTACGCCCTGACGATCGAAGAGGTGGATCGCGAGACGCGCAAGGGCCCGCGAGAATCGTGGCCCGCGTTCTTCAGCGCGCCCAGCGCGTTCGTTCCCCAGGCGCGAGCCCGGCGCGATGTCACCAGCGAGGCCCTGATGATGCCCAAGGCCCGGGGTGTCGTGACCCTGCGGGTGATCCGCATCACCAGCACGTTCCCCTTTGGCCTCATGCGCAAGAGCATGGTCTACGAGCAGATCGCCAGCGCCACGGTCCTGCCCGCCCGCGTCACGCTCTGCGGCGCTCTGCGCCGAGATGTTCGCGCGTGCGCAGAATCGGGCACGCAGGTCTCGACGCGCGTCGGCATGGGCGACGATTTCTTCGGCGTCCGCGAGTATGTCCCGGGCGACTCGCCCCGCCAGATCGCCTGGAGGGCCTCGGCCCGCGTCGGCGAGCTGCTGGTCCGCCAGACCAGCGCCCCCGCGCCGCATCGCCTGTGGGTCGTGCTCGACCTCGTCTCAGAGTCTCGCACCGACTGGTCGTTCGAGCTCGCCATCGCCGCGGGTGCCGAACTCCTGCGCGAGGCGACGAACCAGGGGTTGGCCGTCGGGCTATGCGTGCCGGGCTTTGGGATCATCGACGCCCCTCGCCAGGGCCCTCGCCACGTCGCGTTACTCGAGCGCCGCCTCGCCCAGCTCGACCCCGGCGCACCGGACTCCGGGCACGACGAGATCCCCACGCGAAGCCTCATGCGAGAGTCGTTCTTCGTCATCCACGCCGGCGAGGTGGATCACACCGTCGGCCCCCACACCGCGACCCGCGTGAGCGCCCTCGAACCCTCGCGCCTGGTGATCGATCCCGAAAAACTGCCCGAGAGCCTCAGGCCCGACAGCGCCCCAACCGGGGGATCGCCATGAACGACCGGGGGTTTCCCAAACTGGTTCTCGCGCTCGTGCTCGTCGCATTCCTGCTCTACGCGGTTGCCGATGCGAACGTGCTCGTGCTCATCCCGGGTATTCCGCTCGCGGCGTTGGGCTGGTATTTTTCGCGCACTCGGCGCACGCCGATACCCAAGACGCTGCTCACCCTGCTGGTCTTCGGCGCGGTCGCCAACGCCGGGCTGGGCATCATCCGCGACGGGCTCGATGTGACCGACTTCTGCGAGTTCGTCGTTCTCATCCAGCTCATCAAGCTCTTGGACAAGAGAGCCGCCAGGGACTACGCCCAGCTCATTACGCTGAGCACGTTCCTTGCCATCGGCAGCGTGCTCACCAGCGCCGCCATCGCCACGGGCATGATCCTGCTGGTCTTTCTGCCGCTGCTGGTCGTCACTGCGATGCGTTTCCAGTTCTACGCCGGGCGCGAGCGGGACATCGACCACGCCGAGAGTCTGGGTGTCGAGCCCGCGCCGATACGCCTCAAGGTCGGGGGCCTGGCCAGCCTCGTCATGCTCAGCCTCTTTGGAAGTTCGATCATCAGCGCCGCGGTCTTTGTCATGGTGCCGCGAGGCCTGGGCGCCGACACGTTCGGGAGCTGGACGCGCGCGGCGTCGGGAACCCGCACGGGGTTCACCGATGTCGTTCGCCTCGGCGGAGACGGGCTCATCAGCGAGTCCCAGCGCGTCGTTCTGGACGTCTCGATCAAGGATCCAGAGGGCAACGTCGTCGGCGGGCCCCACGAGGTCTTCTACCTGCGCGGCGCCGTGCTCAACCGCTATGAGAATGGCACCTGGATACGCGGCGCGTCAAAGCTTGAGAGGACGGATGTCGATCCGGGGTTCACGATTTCGTTCGGGCGCGCCAATGGCGAGAAAGTCGATATTGTCCAGACGATCACGCTCCGCGACCTGCCCAGCGACTCGTCGTACCTCTTCAGTGCATGGAAGCCTGTGAGCGTTCATTTCGAGCAGCCCTGCAGGCTCGACTTCGACTCTTGGACCCGCATTTTTCAGCGTCGGGGAGATCCCGGCAAGTTCCAATACACCGTCCAATCGATCCGCCAGGTCCGTATCCCCGATTCGAACTTCCCCCCCCGCGACGGGCCTGTCTCATTCCCCTCGGAGCCGATCCGCGAGCTCGCGCGCGACGTGCTCACCCAGCGCGGCATCGATCCCGACGTGATGAGTTCGCAGAATAACCGCCTCGCCCTGGCGGCAAGGACCATCGAGAACTACCTCAGGACCGACTTTGAATACAGCCTCCAGATGCGCCGCCCGCTCGATCGGACCGATCCCATCGAGTGGTTCCTCTTCCAATCCAAGGCGGGGCATTGCGAGTACTTCGCCAGCGCGATGGCGGCGATGTGCCGGAGCGTCGGGATTCGCACCCGCGTGGTCACCGGCTACGTCGCCGCCGAGTGGGTTCCTGAGAGCAGCCACTACATCGTGCGCGAATCCAACGCCCACGCCTGGGTCGAGGTCGAGGTCAAGCCGGGCATCTGGCGCACCTACGACCCCACGCCCCCGGGCGATCTCATCGATATCCACAAGCCGAAGAACTCGCTGGCGGCGCGCATCAGCCACATGTTCAACGCGCTGGAATATATGTGGATCCGCTCGATTGTCGGGTTCGACGAGAAGACCCGCCTGCGCCTGATCGGGGGCGAGTCCGTCGACCTTGCCGGCAACGCTCGAAATGACGATCAACGCTCGCAACCCGCGGTCCTGATCACCAAGCGAACACTGGGCAGCGCGCTCTCCAACGCCGGCGTCGCGTTCGCGATCACCCTCGCCATCGGCCTGCTCACGCTCATGGCGATCAGGTTTGGACGCGGGCCCCCAGGCGATGACGACTGGACCGGTGAACACGCCGACCTGTGCCGATCGCAGGCGGGGTTCTTCAACACCCTGCTGCGTGAGCTCGCCCGCCTCGGCGTTCCTCGCCTCTCGCACATGCCGCCGCTGGCCCACATCCATGCAAGCCTTGCCCAAGCTTCACCCGCGCGTCAGCCGGCCTCGCGCCTCGCGCAGAGCTACTACCAGCTCCGCTTCGCCGCTCGCCCGCTGACCGACGAGCAACTCCGCCAGGTCCGTAGCGATCTCGACGCGCTACGCGCAATCGCCCGTCCCAAGTCCGAGAAGCGC
Organism: uncultured Phycisphaerales bacterium; assembly: GCA_965371965.1. Taxonomy (GTDB): domain Bacteria; phylum Planctomycetota; class Phycisphaerae; order Phycisphaerales; family UBA1924; genus S146-42. The sequence goes on along the minus strand of CBDVAM010000009.1, from coordinate 11,465 downwards.
TGAGCCAGCCTCAAGAATCGTCAAAGGCGTCCCCATGGGGCAATCTCCTCACGTCACGAGGCGGATGGCCCTCAAGCCGGCGTCGCGGGCGACCGATCCGCCCCGAGGTCGCCCGAACCACGAGGGGAATCATGCCCGCGAATCGATCACGAACCCAGCGCTGGCGCGAGCAGTTGGACCTGATCCTTGCTCGCGGTGGCGGGCTGGAGCTGAGTCTCGATCGCGCCGCCTCCGAGGACCAGACGCCCGACCTCGTCTGGCGCGTCAGGATCCTGCAGGTCAACGAAGATTCGATCGTGGTCGAGATGCCCGGTGCCGCAGGCGCTTCGGTCGAGTTGCCGGTCGGCTCGACCTTGGTCGCCGCGATCAGCATCGGTCAGAACCGCTGGATGTTCAATACCGCCGTGCGAGACGTGGTGCCCGTTCCGGGTCAACCCGGGCGACGCGCGATGGCCCTGGACGCCCCGGCCCGGGTCGAACGGTGTCGGCGTCGCGACTTCCACCGCATCAGCACCGCATCGGTGACGCTGCCTCAGGTCGACTGCTGGCCGGTGTTCAGCCCCACCAGCGTCGTGGCCGCGGAGATCGCAAACCGGGCGGAGATCCTCGCCAACGTCGGCACCGAAGAGGGCCAGACGCTCGATGGCGAGTCGACGCCCGCGATCCTCCCGGATGTCGGGCCTCGGTATCCGGCCCGGCTGGTCAATATTTCCGGCGGCGGCGTCGGACTCGTGATTCAACCCGAAGACGCCTCAAGCTTCGCCCGATCGACCATCGTCTGGCTCCGGATCGACCTTCGCCCGCGAATTCGGGTTCCCCTGGGTGTGACCGCTCGCGTCGCCCACTCTCACCGCGACAGCGCCCAGAACCTCGTCGCGGGCCTCGCCTTCGAGTTCCAGTTCAACCCGCCGCACCGGGCCTTCGTCGTCGATCAGATCTGCCGCTACGTCGAGGTCCACCGCTCGGCCCATCGCTCGGACCAGGGCGGAGCCGCCGCGGCGTAGATCCGCGCCGAGCTCACCAACAAACCAACCCAAAGCCAGCGTCAAGCGGGCTCATCATCCGGGGTGTGCCGCACTCTCTGGAAGCCGTATGGGGTCCGCCTCTAGCGGTCTCGCCCGGTCCTGGAGTACTGGAACGTCCCGGACCTCTCCCAGTTGTTGTTCTCAACGGTGAACGACACGCGACCGTGGTTGGTCCGCGCGCTGATCATGTTTCGCCCGTTGTTGAGGTTGGCGGTGTAATAGCCGGCGTCGGGGCGAACATTGGAGATAACGCCGTTCTCGACGTTGACAACGACCGTTCCGTCGTCGCTGGTCAGTTCCAGAGTCCCGGCGGACTCGCCGACCATGAACACGCTGATGTCGCCATCGGCGGTGGAAAGGTGGACCGGGCCGAGGAGGGGCGTGTTGGTTCTTATCAGGATGTCGCCGCCCGTTCCCGAGCCCATCTCGCCCGAGGATGCGACGATCTGGCTCCCGACGCCGACGAGTTCGATCACGCCATTGGCGTTGCGCACGATCGTCGTCGAGCTATCGGGGGTGCGGATCAGCATGTCCAGGCGGACGCCCTCGAAGTCCATCTGCAGCGTCGCCGACGCCCGCAGGACCATGCGATTGCCCTCCAGGATCGTCTCGGCGATGATGCTGAGATTCTCCTCGATCTCGCGGATCTCGCCCCTTGTCAGCCCGCCGGGGGCGAACGGCTTGACCGAAACGGTCGGAGCCGTCAACGACTTATCCACATAAATCCGGATAGACCCATGCGGATTCTCCGCCTCCACCCGGGCCAACGTGTCTCGGGCGATCGTGGGTCCGCTGGGGATCACGGTGATGCTCGCCGGCTCGACCCGCGGCTGGGTGACCCGCTCACGCTGCTGGTAGGGTGCTCCGCCTGGAATAGTGCATCCAGACGACAGGGCCAGAACGAGAACGGTGCAAATGCAAATACGCGACATGTTCGCCTCCCCAGAGCTTTGGCAGGTCAGTGTATCGGCTGAGCGGCGACCCTTCGCCCGGAATGTCTGAGCCAAGGAATGTTCAGCGGGATTGTTCCCTGGGCTTGACCGGGGCGGGGAAAGTCGGGATACTATCCACGTTCGGGCCACTGGGTCCGATTGTGGAAAAGTCCAGGCCGAGCAGTTCGGATCTGGCGATTTGCGAGCTTGTCGTCCGTTGGCCGACCTCCAGGGGCCAGGACATTATGAGATTCCCAAGCACGGCGCGCGCCCTGCTCATAGAGCGTGCAGAGACACAGAGACTCCTGACCAAGGCGGCTAAGCCCGTCCAAAGACCCATGCCGTAGAGAATCCCTGAGCCAAATCGCGCAAGATCCGCCCATCGCTCGACCTTTCAAACTGGCCCTGCCAGAGCAGGGCATGAGGTGCGGCGATGGATTATCTCCCATGCGCGACCGTCTTGGCACAGATCGATACACCCCTCGCGATCGCGTTGATCGTGCTCGCCCTTGGCGCGGGTGTCGGCGGGGGGCTGGCCCTGGCGCGCGTCCTGGCCGCCAGGTCCATCCGAGGCGCGCGCGACGAGGCCACCAGGATCATCGAATCGGCTGAGACGGAGGCCAAGACCAAGACCGAGACGATCCTGCTCAAGGGCGAGCGTGACGCCCTGGAGCGCAAGGAGAAGGCCGACGCCGAACTCGGGGGCAAGCGCGACGAGATCCGCGAGCAGGGTCGGCAGGTCACCAAGCGCGAAGACGTGGTGACCAAGCGCGAGGAGTCGCTCAGCGATCGAGAAAAGAACCAGGATCGCCTCCAGAACCAGCTTGCAGAGCGTGACAAGAGCCTCCAGCAGCGATCCGACACCCTGGACAAGCTCCACGAGGAGCAGCGCGAGAAGCTGCACCAGGTGTCCGGGCTCAGCCGCGAGCAGGCCGTCACGGAGCTTCTGGAGATCATCGAAGAGGAAGAGCGCCACGAGGTCGGCAAGCGGGTCCGCCAGATCAACGAGGAGGCCGAGGAGAAGGCCCGCGAGCAGGCGATGGAGATCACGCTGAACGCGATCCAGCGGTACGCCGCCGAGACCACCAGCGAGTCCACGGTCCGCAGCGTCCCGATCCCGTCCGACGACATGAAGGGCAGGATCATCGGGCGCGAGGGGCGGAACATCCGAGCGATCGAGAAGGCGACCGGTGCGGACATCATCGTCGACGACACGCCGGGCGTCATTGTGGTCTCCTGCTTTGACAAGGTCCGTCAGGCGATCGCTGTCGAGAGCCTTCAGCGTCTGGTCGCCGACGGCAGGCTCCACCCCTCGCGGATCGAGGACGTGGTCACCAAGGTCACCAGCGAGATCGGCGACAAGGTCATCAAGTTCGGCAAGGACGCGGTGCTGTCGGTGGACCTGCGAAACGTCAATCCCAAGATCGTCGAGGCGATGGGCAAGCTCAACTATCGCACCAGCTATGCCCAGAACGTGCTGCAGCACTCGATCGAGGTGGCGTATTTCAGTCAGATTATCGCCGAGCAGCTCGGGCTCGATGGGCGCCTCGCGCGGCGCTGCGGCTTCTTGCACGATATCGGCAAGGCGATGGACCACGAGATGGAGGGCGGGCATCCCAAGATCGGCATGGACTTCGCCCGCCAGTACGGCGAGAAGGAAGAGGTCCTCAACGCGATCGGGGGGCACCACGGGGACATCCCCTCGACCAGCTATTACACGCCGATCGTGATGGCCGCGGATGCAGTAAGCTCGGCAAGGCCCGGAGCCCGACGCGAGAGCATGGAACGCTACATCCAGCGCCTCAACGACCTCCAGGACATCGCCCTGAGTTTCAAGGGCGTTGTCGAGGCCCACGCGATCCAGGCCGGACGCGAGGTCCGGGTAATGATCGACGCTGACAAGATCGGCGACGACGAGGCGTACCTGATCGCCCACAAGGTCGCCAAGCGGGTGAGTGAGGAGATGACGTTTCCCGGCGAGATCAAGGTGACGGTGCTGCGCGAGACGCGGGCCATCGAGATCGCGCGATAAGGACTCACCGCGGAGGGCCGCTGAGTGAAACACGAGCCCGAAGCGCGAGCGAGGTTGAGGCTACCGAATCTCATGGGTACAGCGCGAATAGATAGACCGCCGCGATCGGCAGGCGCAGATCGACCGCGTCGCGCAGGGATCCCGCCGGGACAATCCAGAGAACCTCGCTGCTGAACAGCATGAGTGTTGCCCAGCTGATGCGGACCCAGCCGATGTCGCCTTGCTCGGTGTTGCCCGTCCAGAAAACCCAGTTTGTCCATGTGACGAGAGCAATCGCAAGTGCGAAGCCGATCGCGAGCGCGCGGATGAACCCCGCCGATCTCCGCCACGCGAGTGTCTGGGTCCCAAACCGCTGATCCGATGCTGCGTCGTCGATATCACACAGCATCGAATCCGCCAGCACATGAAGCAGCAGGAACGCTCCGACCCAGGACCATCGCCACCATGCCCATCGTCCGGCCTCCTCGCCCGCGACAACAAACGCCAGAACCAGTGCAAAGGCCGTGATGCTCCCGGCCACCGCAAGGTTCTTCACGATCAAGAGATCCTTGATCCGCCTCGCCCCCGGCGGCACCCAGAACGTCCTGGGCAGCCCTGCATAGACGACCACGCCCCCAAGCGCAACTGCCGGCAGCAACGCGAGCGGCGGGTAGATCAGCGCGAGCAGCCCGGTCGCGCCGAGCGCCTCGCACACGATCAGGCCTCGAAGCAGGTGCCGATGGCGATGGATAAACGCGAAGCGATCGGGATGGGCCTCGCGGTCCGCCTCGTCCAGCCACGCGTCGCGCAGCTTGACGCGGTCCAGCAGGTACACGCTCTGCCCGCAGAGGTACGCCGCGAGGATCGCGAGCCATGTGTCTGAGGGCAGGCGATGTGTGCCCGTCTGGATCGCGCAGAACGAGCACGCCGCGACGTAGAGCCCGGTCCAGACCGCCCCATGGCCCATCACCCGAAACACGCGCACGCTCGTCATCCCCCGCTCATCGCTCGCGCCGATCCCAGCTCCACGCCAGCGAGCGATCGATGATCTCGACCTCTGATTCGCGCACAAGCCTCGCCGCGACTTCGCCCATCGCCGACCGCTCCTTGCGGTCTCGCAGCACGCGCACGAGCCTTGCGCGCTCGGCGTCGAGCGTTGTTGCCTCGGGCTCGATCTTGCGTTCGATCAGCGCGATCGCGTACGCCCCGTCCAGCACGAGCACCGGGGTCAAGTCGCCCACGCCCGTCGCCGAGAGCGCCGAGCGAAGCACGCCGGGATAGATCGGATCGACGGGGCTGATGGGGTCCATCGCGCCGCCGAACTCGCCCGAGGGGTCGATCGAGACCGCCCTGGCGGCCTGGGCGAAGCGCGTCGCGAGATCGTCGGTCTCCCCGGCGAGGTCGCCTCGCACGCGGGTTGCCTCGCGATCGCTCGCGACGACGATCAGGCGGATCTGGAACCGCTCGCCGAAGACGATCTCGTAGGCCCGTTCGATCTCCGCTTGGTCGATCTGGACATCGTCGCTGACCAGGCGTCGCAGGATCGCGTTGCGCCAGAGCAGGGCGTCGTATCGCGCCGGTCCCAGGCCGCGGTCATCGCGCAGGCGACCCAGGAGTGCGCCGATCGCCTCGTCGCTCAGCTCACCACGCGAGAGCGTCCGCGCCAGGCGAGATCGCTCGCCTCGCACGTCATCCTCGCCGATCTGGATCCCTGCCAGGCGGGCCTGTCGGGCAAGCTCACGATCCAGCACAAGGTCTTCGAGCACCTGCCGCCCCAGCCCCTCGGCGATCGGGGCCCAGAGCTCGTCGATGGTTACCGGGCGTCCGTTGATGAACCCGACGGTTCGGTCTCGGGGCTCTTCTTGAGGCGCAGGCGTGACCAGGCGGTCCCCCCGGTCGAGACCGGCGTACACACTGTCACCTGTCGAGCATCCGGTGCAAAGCGCGACAGCGGTCACTGGGATCAGCCCCAGGCCCCAGTTCACGCGGCGTCGATGGGTCATGGTGGGGCTCCTTGGGCTGTGGCTCAACCTGCTAGTGGCGGGATCGGATAGGGCGTCCCTCGCGTACCCTATCCAGAGGTATGACCGATCGCGTGGAATCTAACGGGGCAGAGTCCAGCGGAGCGGGGGCCGGTGGTGGCGAGACCGGGACCGCCGGTGCCAGCGGCCCATGCCCCCCCCGCGTGAGGCCTGTTCCCACGCCTCGGATGGTCCTGTGCCCTTTCTGCGGCGGGCTCAGCCCCGACCTCGAGCAATGCACGACCTGCAAGGGGCGATTCGACCCGCTCAGCCGCCAGGCCTCCCAGAACGCGATGGGTCCCTGGTTCATCCGCAACGAGGACAACTCGTTCGCCCCCGGCTGCTCGTTCGAGACGATGCGCACGCTGATCGCACGCGGGCGCATCCAGCCCAACACGATCCTGCGTGGACCGACCACCAACCAGTTCTGGACGCTGGCCAAGAGAGCCCCGTCGATCGCCAATCTGTTTGGCGTGTGCCACAACTGCCAGGGTGGGGTCGAAGAGGGCGAGTTTGCCTGCGGCTCGTGCGGCGCACCGTTCCGGCCCGAGGCCGACCGCCAGCACATGGGCCTTGCGCCGCTCCAGCATCTGCCCGGGCAGGCTCCGCCGGCGGTCATCGCGGCCCTGTCAGGTCCGCCGCTGGGTATCGAGCCGATCGAGGTCACGCGGTATGGGCGAGACCTTCCGGGGCAGGGGCTGCCCGCTGAGAGTGAAGACGGGGGCAATGAGCAGCCTGTCGGGCGGGGCGACGACACCAGATTCTGGATCATCCTTGCGACCGTGGTGATCGTGGTGACCATTCTGGGGGCGGTGTTTGGGCCGGGGTTGGCGCGCCGGATCACCCAGCCCGGGGAGACCGGATCGGGCGGGCAGAGTCAGGACATTATCGAACCATCGGTGTCAGGTGTTGGTTCCGAAATCGTCGAGCGATCCGATCCGCGCGGCGGGGCGGTCGTTGGGCAGGCGGAGCGTCTGAACGGCGACGAGGACGCGTCAAAGTCGGATGATCAGGTTGTCTTTGATGTCGCTTCGGCGATCGAAGGGCACCTCCGCACCAGCTCGCAGTCATCGCTTGAAACCGCTCTCGGTCTACTGCGTACAAGCCCTCCGGAGGCGATGTCTCTTGAGAATCGGCGACGGTTGGAGTTGGTGATCGATCGCCGACTGCTCCGAATGCGGCTGGAGTTGCTGCCGTAGGATTTTAGGTATTTGTAGGGATTGAAGCTGAACGACTGTTGACGTAGGATTGCTACTGCGGAGTGGCGTCTTCGCGGCGGAAGAGAATCGTTCCCTCGGGTTGAGGGTGTGGACCGGGTCGGGTACGAGGCTCCCCGACGAAGGCCCCGGCGGGCATTCAAGGCGTGTCGATATCAAGGAGAAACTGGACATGCGGAACAATCGCGGACAGAACAGGAAGAACCGGGCGTTCACGCTCATCGAGTTGCTGGTGGTGATCGCCATCATCGCGCTGCTCATCGGCATCCTGCTGCCGGCGATCGGGCAGGCACGCGTTGTCGCTCGCGAGAAGATCTGCGGCTCGAACATGAAGCAGTTGGGCATCGCGACCAACAGCTACGCCACGGAGTTCGAGGATCGCATCGCGTCGTTCACCTGGAGCGCAACCAAGGGTCACAGCAGGTACCCAGACCTTGAATCGCAGCGCCTGGGGGGTGGTACGAACTCATCCTCGGCTCAGGCCATTGATATCATCCGGCGGCGGACCGGTCGGGATGCGGGTTCATTACCGCGGGTGCCTGGTTGGATTCCGAACGTGCTGTACTCGCACCTGGTGCTTCAGGACTACATGGCGGCCCGTCTGCCGGAGAAGCTGGTCGTGTGTCCGGAGGATCGCAATCGCCTCGACTGGCAGCTCGATCCGGTCGGTCGGTTTGACAACGAGTTCTGGGGAGACCAGCAGCCCACGGGTGCTTATGCCTTCCGCTGGCCCTACAGCGCGAGTTACCAGCTCGTTCCCGCCGGGTATGATTTCTACCAGAATCGTGCGGCGGCGAGCGCCCCCCGACAGCGCATCCGCCAGTCAAGCACTCACAACAGATATGCGATCGGCGTTGACGTTCGTTTGGGCGATGTCAAGTACACGTCGATTGCGTTCCCCTCGAACAAGGTGCTCATGCAGGATGCGCACCAGCGCCACAAGGGGCGCATCCAGCTCTATTACGGCCTCCCCGAGGCGGTTCAGCCGCTGCTCTTTGGCGATGCCTCTGTTCGGACGCTTACGACCCAGGACGGCGACTGCGGCTGGGATCCGTACCGCAACTTCGACCGCGGCCAGTTCAACTGCGATCGCAGAGGCGTCACAATCTTCAACTACACGCCCGGTTCTTGGGAGCCGCGGACAAAATCCGGCAACGTTAACGATAGTGTGAAGGGATACTACCGCTGGACGCGCGGGGGCCTTCGCGGCGGCGACTTCGGCATGGAGCCGGTCATCGCTCGATAAGCGTCGAGGATATCTCCAGAACTCTCGAAGCCCGGCCATTTGGCCGGGTTTTTTTTGTATCCAGGCGCTTCTGTGCCGATTCTTCAAGTTCTCGACCAGACTTTGCCCTATCTGGTATCATCCGCGAGAATGCCCCCGAGAGCACGGGACCTGGGATCGGCGGTCGTACGCTCCGTGTGGAGGGGGTCGCACAGGCAATCAGGAGATTCGACCATGAGGCGTCCCCGCGCTTTCACGCTCATCGAGTTGCTCATCGTCATCGCGATCATCGCGCTGCTGATCGGCATTCTGTTGCCCGCGATCGCGTCGGCACGCAAGACCGGGAAGATGCTCGTCTGCTCCAGCCAGATGAAGCAACTCGGTGCAGCCCAGGCCAGCTACTCGGTCGAGAACGGCGATCAGATTGGCGGGCTTACCTGGATGGCGGGCACGACGGGCGTCAGCCAGTATGACGACATCGAATACGTCCTCTCGCTGACGGATTGGGACGACCACGCCGCCACGAACCAGGCGCTCGACATCATCCGTCGCCACGATAGTCGAGAGGATATTTCGGTCATCGCCAAGGGCGTGTATCCCTGGGCGATGTACTCGATTTTGCCGCTGAACGACGGCGGGTATCTCTCGGACAAGATTCCCGGGAAGGCGGCGCTGTGCCCCGAGGACGGCGAGCGGAACCTGTGGCGGACCAACCCGCGTGACTGGGGCAATCAGTTCTATCCGACGCCCGAGCGTCCGATGGCCAACCGCAACAAGATCTGGCCGTATACGTCGAGCTATCAGATGGTGCCCGCGGCGTACGACTGGCACGCCAACCATTGGCGCAACACGACGCCGTCGAGTTGGAAGCTGGACCAGCAGCGTGGGGGAGACCGGGGCTCGCACCGCGACTATGTGCGGTCGCCGGACGTGCGGGCCAAGCTCGCGCCGATCAGCGACGTGGCGTTTCCCAGCCAGAAGGTGATCTTCCACGACTCGCATCAGCGTCACTTCGGCCAGAAGGACCTGTTCTACGCGTACGAGGATTCCAAGCAGCCGCTGCTGTTCTTTGACGCCTCGGTCAATGTGCGGACGACCGGCGATTCGAATCCCGGCTGGCAGCCCCGCAATGCCGACGATGAGGATCCGATCACCTTCCAGTACAGCCCCGAGGAGTGGGAAGCTCCGCTTCGCAACGGCGGCTGGGAGGGTTCCGATCGCGTGACGGGTCACTACCGCTGGACCCGGGGCGGGCTCGGGGGGATCGACTTTGGCGCTCCGGAAGTTTCCACCGGACAGAGGCGGTAGGGGACGCACGCCGCTCGCGGAGAGCTCAACTTTGTCGGGGGGCTCCGCCCCGCGACGCGTGAGCTTTGTTCGAAGAATACGTCTCGATTCTCGATGCCCCTCGTCACCAGATGGGGGGCATCTCATTGGCGGATCCCGCGTCGGTGGGCAGCCGGCGATGTTGCGCGGGCGGCGATCCTGATTCGATGGGTGTCGCGGGTAGAATCTGCGGGACTGGGGACCAGGAGGATGAGCGCATGCGGGTTCTGATTGCCGATAAGTTTGACGCGGATGGCGTCGAGGGGCTGAGGGCCGGCGGGCACGAGGTTGAGGTCCAGCCCGATCTCGGGCCGGAGACCCTCGGCGCGGCCATCGAGGCGATCCGCCCGGACGTGCTGGTGGTCCGGTCGACGAAGGTGCCCGCGTCGGTGATCGAGGGCGCCGGCGGGCTGCGCGGGATCATCCGTGCCGGGGCCGGGTATGACAATATCGATTGTGTCGCGGCGGGCGAGGCGGGGATCCCCGTCGCCAACTGCCCGGGCATGAACGCGATCGCGGTCGCCGAGCTTGCGATGGGGCTGTTGATCTGTTGCGATCGGCGGATCCCGGATCAATGCGCCGAGTTGAAGGGTGGGCATTGGAACAAGAAGGAGTTCTCCAAGGCTCGCGGGCTCAAGGGGCGGACTCTGGGCGTGCTGGGCGTGGGGGCGATCGGTTCTGCGCTGATCCGGCGGGCGAGTGCCTTTGAGATGCCCGTGTTGGCGTGGTCGCTCAAGGCCGACGGGCCGATCGCGACGGGTCTGGGGGCTCGCTACATGGGCGACTCTCGCGAGGATCTGCTGGCGATGGCCGGGCAGTGCGACGCGATCAGTGTCCACGTCGGGCTCAACGAGCACACCAAGGGCATGTGCGACGGCGAGTTCTTTGATGCGATGAAGGATGGGGCGATCTTCTTGAATACGTCGCGGGGCGGGGTTGTTGACCAGGACGCGCTGGGCAGAGCCATCGGGTCTAAGGGCATCCGCGCGGGGCTCGATGTCTATCAGGATCAGCCGTCCCAGAAGGACGTCGGGTGGTCGACGCCGGTCACGGAACTGCCGGGCGTTTTCACGACGCACCACTGCGGCGCGAGCACCGACCAGGCCCAGTTGGCGGTCGCCGAGGAGACGGTGCGGCTGATCAACGCGCTCGAATCCGGGGGTCGGCTCGAGAACTGCGTCAACGAGGCTCTGCTCGCTGGGGCGGCGAGTTGAACGAGATTGAATGGGGCGGTCGATGCTGGTGGCACGCCGCGGACGCACGACGCGAAGGATCTGACAGATAGCATCTGATTACTCAGGAGATGCGCATGAGCGAGCGTGTGTTCAACTTTTCCGCCGGACCCGCGATTCTGCCAGAGCCCGTGCTCAAGCAGGCCCAGGGCGATCTGTGGGACATCTTCGATACCGGCATCGGCATCCTCGAGCACAGCCATCGGGGCGAGGCGTTCGATCGGGTGCTCGCGGAGGCCGAGGCCGATTGCCGGGCGGTCGGGGGCATTCGGGACAACTACCGCGTGCTGTTTCTCCAGGGCGGCGCGAGCACGCAGTTCTTCCAGATTCCCGCGAACTTCCTGCCCGAGGATCGCACGGCTGACTACTTCGTTACGGGCACCTGGGCGAGCAAGGCGTTCAAGGAGGTGTCGCTGTATGGCACGCCCCACCTCGCCGCGAGTAGTGAGGAGGAGAACTTCAGCTACATCCCCAAG
>CBDVAM010000008.1:0-57366 GCA_965371965.1 uncultured Phycisphaerales bacterium | reverse complement strand
CTTCCTCGCTGGGCCTCGGGGGGGGGGGGGGTGCGCGCTGGGGCGGCCGCCCCGGGCCCCCCCCGCCTCTCGATCGAGCTTCCGGTCGTCTCGAAGGCGTCTGTATCGCACGACGCCGCGAGCTTTCGGCGGGCTCTGAAGCGAACGCCGGTCCCGCTGCTGGGTGATGCATCCAAGGTCGGGCTCTCGCTGGCGTGGGAGGGGCGGACGCTGGTGGTCAAGAGCGAGCACCCGGGTCGCATCGAGTTCTACCCCCACGCGACCAGCACGTCGCTCATGGACCGGTTCAGCGACCCGGTGGGCGATTCCGGTGAGTTGAGGCTCCACCTGGAAACCGATGGCGCCATCACGGGCGTCCTGCGTGTGCCCAGAGCGGACGATGATCCAAGGCCGGCCCTGGTGGCCATTGATCTGGCGGTCGGATCGACCCAGAATCGAAGGCCCTCGCCGGCGATCGGCTGGCGTCCCTGGATGGAATCCGTGGATGGCCCTCAACCGTGGCCTCATGCGGGCGGTACGCACGGGGGCGGGAATCCCGACGGTCGGGACGGATGATGGTATGATTTTCGTGGGGTGATTCGCCCCTGACACCGTGACGCCCGGGCGTCACCATGCAGGAGTCGTGTGATGAACAAGGGACGGATGACCAAGATTGGCGCAGTTCTGGCTGCGGGACTCTCGACGCTCGCCATGGCCGCCGCCCAGCCGGTGGCGTCGGCATCGGTCGGCGACAAACCGGCGGTCAAGGTCGGCGAGAAGGTCCAGAACTTCGTGCTGAAGGATACCGAGGGCAACAAGCACGACCTCCAGAAGTATCTAGACGACGGCAAAGTGGTGGTCCTGGAATGGTTCAACCCCGATTGCCCGATCGTCAAGCAGCACTATGTGTCCAGCCAGAACATGATCAAGACCGCGGGTTTCGCCAAGGAGAACGGCGTGGTCTGGCTGGCGATCAACTCTGGGGCCGAGGGCAAGCAGGGCGCGGGCCTTGAGCGCAACCAGACCGCCCGCAAGGACTACAAGATGGACTACCCGCTGCTGCTCGACGAAAAGGGCAACATCGGTCGCATGTTCGGCGCAAAGACCACCCCCGACATGCGGATTATCTCCAAGGACGGGATCCTCATCTATCGCGGCGCCATCGACAACGCCAAGACCTCCGAGGGTAAAGGCAAAGCGATGGATGAGCGGACCAACTACGTCCTCGAGGGCCTGAAGTCGCACCTCGCAGGCGAGACCGTTGAGGTCAGCAAGTCCAAGCCGTACGGCTGCGCGGTCAAGTATTGATTCCCGATCTCGATTCGCTTCCAGCGGGCCCGGACGCATGTCCGGGCCTGTTTCCTTTGCCTACAACTGGCGCTGTTGGTCTCAAAGTGGTTATTGAGCGAACCGGCGCGACGATCGACCGATAGGATCTCCCATGACCGGTATTCTCAATACTCTGGGCATGGGCCTGGATCTGGCGCTCGTGATCTTCGGCTTCGGGCTGATCATCTTCATCCATGAGCTTGGCCACTTTGTCGCCGCCAGGTGGGCGGGGATCCGCGTGCTTGCCTTTGCGATCGGCTTCGGGCCGGCGGCGGCGAGCTATCGGCGCGGGATGGGATTTCGCAGGGGCTCCAGCGAGCGGGAGTACTTCGACATCCTGCGCCGCGAGAGGGAGGGATCGAACGACGCCGATCCGAGTGCGATCAGCCCCACCGAGTACCGATTCAACTGGCTGCCCCTGGGCGGCTATGTCAAGATGCTCGGCCAGGAAGATCTCAATCCCGGTGCGGTCTCGCAGGCACCCGACAGCTACCAGAACACCAAGCCCTGGAAGCGCATGGTCGTCATCAGCGCGGGCGTGATCGCGAACATCATCACCGCCGCCGTGCTGTTCGTCCTGGTCTACACCATCGGTATCCAGACCGAGCCGGCGAAGGTCGGCGGCGTCGCACTGGATTCGCCCGCGGCCAACGCCATCGCACGCAACGCGCAAGCCCTCGGCGTCGATGAGACCGGCCTGCGCGCCGGCGACGAGATTCTCTCGATCAACGGCGAGGAGCCAAACAGCTTCAATGATCTCGTCCTCGCTGTCGCGATGGCACGCGGCGGGGACACCGTAGAGATCGTCGTCCAAAGAGAGGGCTTTGGCGAGCCGCTGGCCTTTGACATCTTGCCCGAGCCCGGCGGCCTCACAGGGCTGCTGGAGATCGGCGTCGAGCCGGCACGCTCGGCGATGGTCATGTCCCCGGTAAGGCCTTCCCAGGTTGCGCAGATGCGAGAGTTGCTCGCGCTCGTCGATCTTGACGGCGTCGAGCCGGGCATGGAGTTGGTCGCCATCGGCGATGATGAGACCATCACCGGCCCCGACGACCTCCGCCAGGCGATCCGCGCGTCCGATGGGCGTCCGCTCGAGCTTGTCTTCTCAGACGGCTCGAACGACGTACACAAGACGATCCAGCCCGAGCCCGATCTCCAACTCGGCTTTCTCGACGGACCCAAGGCCGACTCCCGCCGGATCGTGGAGCATGTGCTGGGGCTCCAGCCGCTGATGCGGGTCCTGAAGGCCGAGAAGCGGGCACTTGGTCAGGGCCTTCGCGACGGCGATGAGTTTCTGCGGATCGGTGAGATCGAGTTTCCTAGCCCCGCCCAGGGCATGGGCGAGATCAGACGCAACGCGGGAAAGAAGATCCCCATAACCGTGCTCCGACGGAACGATGATGGATCCTCGGAGGAAGTCGAACTCATGGTGAGCGTGAGCGGTGGGAAGACACCGCGTGTTGGGTTCCTCTCAGGAGACACCGCCGATCTGTCTGCTCGGATCGCGCGACCACCCGAGCAGATCTGGGCGATTGAGGCCGACGCGGAGGGCACGGTTCCCTCGGCAGCGCGGCTATCGCTCCTGGCCGGATCGACGATCGAGGCCATCGCAGGCGTGCCGGTCGAGAACTTCGGCGACATCCGCGAGGCGCTGCGAAATGCGACGCGCGAGGCATGGGCGAGCGGTGCCGAGTCGGCGACGGTGGCCCTGGACGTGAGCCTGGCGCTGCCCGCACAGGACGACGGCGCTCTCGCAATCGAACATCTCGAATGGACGATCGCTCGCGCTGATCTCCAAGAGCTGCACGACCTGTCGTGGCACGCGCCGTTCGGTATGGGCGTATTCGATCTCGAACAGAAGACGCTCAAGGGATCGAATCCGATCGAATCGGTCGGCCTGGGCCTGCACGAGACCAAGCGGGTCATGCTGACCACATATGTGACCTTCGCACGCCTGTTCCAGGGCACCGTCAAGGTTGAGCACTTGAAAGGACCCGTCGGGATCGCCCACCTTGGCACGCGGATCGCCGAGCGCGGCTTCATCTGGCTGCTGTTCTTCCTCGCCCTTGTGAGCGTGAACCTGGCGGTGATCAACTTCCTGCCGCTGCCGATCGTGGACGGCGGGCAGTTCCTGATGCTGGTCTACGAGGCGATCCGGGGCAGGGCGGTTCCCATCGGGTTGCAGAACGCACTGACGCTGGCGGGGCTGGCGCTCATCGGGGTTCTGTTCGTGGTGGTGACGTACAACGACATCGTGGGGTTGGTCGCGGGTTGATGGACAAGAGGCCCTCGCGCGAGCGTGGGCTTGTATTGAGTCGTTTGCTGCGGGCGCTTTGAACGCACCGAAGAGCCCCGGCTTGCGCCAGGGCCTCCTTTGCGTTTGACCTCTTCGAGAACTCACCGCGACCCCGCTTCCAACCGATCCCTATCGTCGTCGCGTGCTGAATCTGCTCATCCTCCTTGCGATCGGATTCCTGCTTGCCGTGTGCGGCGCCATCGTCTACACCGCGTGGGCGATGACCCATCCGCGCAGGCGGACCTATGCCAGCGCCGTGGCCAAGGGGCTCGCGGGAGACCCCGGCGAACTCTCGCCTCCGATCGCGTTCGAGACATGGTCCGTCCAAAGCCGCGCCCATGAGTTGCCCGCCTGGGACATGCGGGGCGAAGACGAGGACGGCCCAGTTGTCGTGATGGTGCACGGCTGGGACGACTCGCGGATCGGCTCGCTCGTGCGAGTCGGCGCGTGCAGCCCGTGTTGCTCGCGCATCGTCGCAATCGATCTGCCCGGGCACGGCGAGTCGCCGGGGATCTGTTCGCTCGGTGTGCGAGAGCCCGCGGACATCTCGGCGTTGCTGGACGCGATGGAAACTCAGCATTCGATCGTGCTCTTCGGCTGGTCGCTCGGCGCTGGTCTTGCCATCGAGTTCGCGGCACACGACGATCGAATCGCGGGCGTGATCGCGGAGGCCCCGTATCGGCTCGCCCCGACGCCGGCCAGGAACGTGATGCGGGCCCAGCGCCTGCCATACAGGCTGAACCTGTTGCCCACCTTCTGGCTGCTCAATCTCGCGTTCAATCGGCGGCTTGTGCGGGCGAGGTTTGACCGGGCCGTGCACGCCGCGGAGTTAGGCTGCCCCTTGCTGGTACTCCACGGCGAGCACGACGAGATCAGCCCGCTCGAGGACGGTCAAGAAATCGCGGCCGCCGCTCCCGATGGGCAGCTAGCCGTGATCGAGAACGGCGATCACAACGGCTTGTGGACCGAGGACGGGCCACGCGAACAGTGCGAGCGCGTTGTGCGGAAGTTCCTCACAGAGATCGAATCAACGCGCTAACAGAGCCGTGAGCGCAAGCTCGCGATCGCGTCGCCCAATGGCTCCCTCACCCGCCCTCACTTCGTCTCTCCGTCTCTTCATCTCTTCGTCTCTTCCGCCCCCTCCCCCACTTACAATCAACCATGCCCTCCCCCACCGTCGATCGTGTGATGGCCGATGCCCGGGCCGCGTCGTTTACGACCCGATCCATCAAGGAATCAGCCAAGCTCGCCGGGCTGAAACTGGCCCTGAGCATGGTCGACCTGACGACGCTCGAAGGTGCCGACTCGCCCGAAAAGGTGCGGGCGCTGTGTGCCAAGGCCGTGCGCCCCATGCCCGACGACGAAACCGTGCTTGGCGAGCGCCTGCCGAGCGTCGCGGCGGTGTGCGTGTATCCGAGCATGGTGCCCGTCGCACGCGAGGCTCTGGAGAATCTACAAGGCCCCGGTAGCACCGGCTTCCAGCCGGTCGCGGATCCGACCCAACCCCCGGCGTGGCGGGTCAAGATCGCATCTGTCGCGACGGGCTTCCCCAGCGGGCAGTTTCCTATCGATGTGCGATTGCGCGATGTGCGCGAGGCGGTCGCCGCAGGTGCCGATGAGATCGATATGGTCATCAATCGCGGCGCGTTCCTTTCGGGGCGCTATGGCGAGGTCGCGGATGAGATCCGGCGCGTCGTAGAAGCCTGCGGCGAGGCACATTTGAAAGTCATCCTCGAGACCGGCGAACTCGAGACCTACGACAACGTCCGGCACGCGAGCGACCTCGCGATCGAGAATATCCGCGATGGCGATTTCATCAAGACGAGCACGGGCAAGGTCAGCCCCGCGGCGACGATGGGCGTGAGCCTTGTGATGCTGGAGGCGGTGAGGGACGCGGGAAGGCACGAAGGGACGAAGGCACAAAGGCACGAAGGGATAAGAGGCCCTGGCGCAAGCCTGGGCTCTGATTTGAACCACGAGGGGACCGGTATTTCCAATGGTGGCAAGATCATCGGTTTTAAACCCGCCGGGGGGATTCGGACGGCGAAGTCGGCGCTGCACTACCTGTGCATGGTGAAGGAGACCGTGGGCGAGCGGTGGCTGACGCCGGAGCTGTTCCGTTTCGGAGCATCGAGCCTGGTCAATGATATTCTGCGGCAGTTGGTGAAGCAGAAGACGGGGGCTTACTCGGCACAGTATGACTTTGGGGAAGCGTGATGCGGCGGCGGCTTGTCCGCATTGCCCTGTTCTTAGTCATCGGCGCAATCATGAACGTGCTTGTTGCATGGACGATCGGCTTGCTGGTCTCGCCGTCGTGGCGCACGAGCAACTATGACATAGCAGGCGATGGCTGGCCGTCCCGTGCACCTGCTGGCTGGCCGGACGCCGATCGTTGGGGTTCGAGCTCGGCCTTTGGGTTTGACAGCCACAGTGCAACCACGAATATCAATGAACTCGCGCGGACTCGTCGCCAAGATCCATCCGTCGTCCTGCACTTTATGGCCGTCTACGAATACGGCTTGCCGGCACGATCAGTCACCTGTCGACGGTTGGTCATCCAGCGAGGAGGACGCCAGGCATGGGACTGGGACGAGAGCCCACTGAAGCGTGGGATCGAAGCGAGCCTGTTTGGGTACGATGTGCCGTACCGAAGAATCGCATTTCGTCCTCTCTGGCTTGGATTCACGTTCAACACGGTTTTCTACGCCACGCTCGCAGCAGCCTTGGTGTGGCTGATTGGCGAGGTGCGTCGGCGATTACGGGTGCGGCGAGGCCAGTGCACAAACTGCGGCTACGACCTCGCCGGTCTGGTAGACTGCCCCGAATGCGGAACCGCGAGCCCCAAGGCGATCCAAGAGGCCGAGTGAGACGGCGATTGGCGGTCCGTGTCGGCATCGCGTTGGTCACAGGAATCGTTCTGAGTGTCGTCGTGGCTTGGGGCATCGCCCTCGTGGTTCCTTCCCCGAGCTTTACCGCTAGTACAAGACCAACCGATGCTCGGGATTGGGAGCGGTCGGTGCCTGCTTCACTTGGCGAGCCCGATCAGGCGGTTGTCGCATTTCACGCCGGGGCCTCGCACTGGCAGGTATTCTGGGGCGGTCCCGATGATGACAGATTCAGCGACGATTGCGTCGCCAACATCAGCCGGCTCGGCTTCCCTTTCGTCGCCCTTGAGCATCACAAGATCGGGATCGGACCGGACGGCTCGTTTGACTATGGCGGGCCTCGCCTTCGAGGGCAACTGCCGATGCCGCCTGGGCGAGACTGGTTGATGAACTTCGTAGCGAAGATCACAGGCAACCCGGGGCCATACGAGAGCTTTCTGCCTTGGCTGCCGCTGTGGGATGGGTTGATCGTCAACACGATCATCTACGCCGGGCTTGTGCTCCTGACGTGGCTCGGCCTTGGTCGCTTGCGACGCCGCCGGCGTGTTCGTCGGGGGCAGTGCGCCGAGTGTGCGTATGAACTCGCGGGGCTTGAGGTGTGTCCAGAGTGTGGGAGAGGCGTTGCGCCGCCAGCGGAACATCAACGTGGCTAGGAAACTCGTCATCTTCGCCGGCCTCTTGATTTCCCCCCAACGCGGCACATCCGCAACCGCACGCAAGCGAGATGCGGATGGGGATGTGAATAGATCGGGCGCAAACACTCGTGGGGAGTTACCGTGCGCAAACACTCGCGACAGTTCATCGTCGCTGGCATCGCCGGGCTGATCGTCTCTATCGTGGTTGCCTGGATCAGCGCGGGGACTGACTACTCGAGCGACCGCGCATGGGCTTCGTGGAGGCCGCCGATCGATGTCCGCTCGACCGACCCGTGGCGTGCGGACCGCCCGATCGCCTGGCCGCGACCCGCGCCCGCCGGCTGGCAGCGCCCAACCGATATCCACGTTGAATCCGACGCGTTCATGACTATCGCGTGGTACGTCCGCTGGCCGCCGCACACGAACTGGGACGAGGGGCGAGCGATGACGGCGTGGCGTGTCGGCGTGCCGTTCCGCTGTCTGCAATGGGTGGGTGCATCGAGTTACCGCAACTCGCGATACGCTGAACGCTTCGTGCCTGTAGACGCGAGCTGGGCCAACGGCTTTGCGGTCGCCGACAGCCCGTGGCGAAGACTGCCGGTGGATCCACTCTGGCTCGGCCTCGCGCTCAATGTTCTGTTCTACACAATCCTGATCCTCGCGCTCGTATACCTGCGCACCTGGCTCATCTGGATAGGTGGCATGATCCTGTTTCCGCTGACGATCAGAATGCACGTCCAGCGGTACCGCCGCCTGCTCCGGCGGGGATGCCCGATGTGCGGCTATAACCTGCTGCGGCTCGAACAGTGCCCCGAATGCGGCTGGGTCCCCCAAGGCCCCACCCAGAGCGAATAGAATACCCCCCATGGCCCATCAATCCTCGGTCAAAGTCAATGCCTCGAAAGAACCGCCCGCCGACCGGGTCTCAGCGGGCGATCGGGCTCAGATCGCGGGGCCGGGTGGCACGCCGGGCGATGAGCTTTCCTGGGACTACGCCCCGGCCCCCGAGACTACCAAGGTCGAGATCAAGCCTCGCTACGGGCTGTTCATCGGCGGAGAGTTCGTTGAGCCGCAAAGCGACGCAGCGACGCAGCAACGGAGCGACGAAGGGCTGCACTTCGCGACAATCAATCCCGCCACCGGCAAGACGCTCTGCGAGGTCGCTCAGGGTTCGCCTGCGGACGTCGATCGCGCCGTCGCCGCGGCGAGAGAAGCCCTGCCCGCGTGGGCGGCATTGCCGGGCAAGGAACGCGCCAAGTACCTCTTCCGCATCGCACGCCGGATCCAGGAGCGTGCCCGCGAGTTCGCCGTGCTCGAGACGATGGACGGCGGCAAGCCGATCAAGGAGAGCCGGGACGTCGACATCCCGCTCGCCGCGGCTCACTTCTTCTACCACGCGGGCTGGGCGGACAAACTGCGCTACGCATTCCACGGGCGCGAGCCCGAGCCGATCGGCGTGTGCGGCCAGATCATCCCGTGGAACTTCCCGCTGATGATGGCCGCGTGGAAGCTCGCCCCGGCGCTGGCGTGCGGCAACACCTGCATTCTCAAACCGGCGGAGACGACGCCGCTGACGGCGCTGCGACTGGGAGAGATCTGCCAGGAGATCGGGCTGCCCGCGGGCGTGGTCAACATCCTTACCGGCGATGGTCGCACGGGCCAGGCGCTGGTCGAGCATCCCGATGTCGACAAGATCGCGTTTACGGGATCGACGGCTGTGGGCAAGAAGATCGCCAAGTCGGTTGCGCACGAGCGGGTCGTCCGCGCCACCGGGATGACCAAGAGCCTGACCCTCGAACTCGGCGGCAAGAGCCCCAACATCATCTTCGAGGACGCCAGCCTCGACCAGGCCATCGAGGGGATCATCGCGGGCATCTACTTCAACCAGGGGCACGTCTGCTGTGCCGGCAGCCGCCTGTTCGTGCAAGAGCCGATCCTCGATGACGTGATCGCCCGCCTGGGGCACCGCCTGAAGACGCTGCGCATCGGCGACCCACTGGACAAGAACACCGATATCGGCGCGATCAACAGCCGCGAGCAGTTGGCAACGATCGAGCGGTATCTGGCCGCGGGACAATCCGAGGGCGCGACGCTGCACGTCAGCGGCCAACTGAATGGGCTCGCCGGGCTGTGGGAGAGTTCGGGAAAGACGCCGGCGTGCGAGACGCCCGTGCCCAGCGAGCGCGATCGGGGCAACTGGTGCCGCCCGTGCTTTTTCACCGGCGTGCAGCCCAGCCACGCGATCGCCCGCGAAGAGATCTTCGGCCCCGTGCTCAGCATCCTCAGCTTCCGCACACCCGAAGAAGCGATCACCCGCGCCAACAACACGCCCTACGGCCTGGCGGCGGGCATCTGGACCGACAAGGGCTCCAAGATATTCGAGATCGCCAGCAAGCTCAAGGCAGGCGTGGTCTGGCTGAACACCTACAACCGCTTCGACCCGTCGTCACCCTTCGGCGGGTACAAGGAATCCGGCTTCGGACGCGAGGGCGGCTTGCACGGGCTGCGGGCGTATGTGAGGTAGGAAGAATGATTCACCACAGAGGCACAGAGAGCACAGAGGGGGGAGTCAATGGGGCGACCGATTCGCGAGATGATCCGCTGACTCGTGAGATCATCGGTGCCGCCATTGAAGTCCACAAGTCGCTTGGACCCGGTCTTCTTGAGTCCGCATACGAAGCATGTCTGGCCCGCGAACTTACTCTTCGCGGCTTGTCGTTCAAACGCCAGTTCGAGATCCCCGTGTTCCACAAGGGCGAACAGGTCGACTGCGTGTACCGCGCGGACCTTCTCATCGAAGACAAGGTCCTTGTAGAACTCAAGTCCATCGAGAAGCTCCTCCCAATCCACGACGCACAAGTCCTCACCTACCTCCGCCTCACCCAACTTCACACCGCACTCCTCTTGAACTTCAACACTCCAATCCTCCGCAATGGCATCAAACGTCTTTCCTTGTAACAGTCCGTTCTCTGTGCTCTCTGTGCCTCTGTGGTGAATCCATTCTCCGAGAAAGCAATGACCAATCGCCTCCCCATCACCAAGACCCACAAGCTCTTCATCGGCGGCAAGTTTCCCCGCACCGAGAGCGGCAGATCGACGCAGATCGACGGACCCACCCCCACCGACGCCGGCTGGCACGTCTGCCGGGCAAGCCGCAAGGACCTGCGCAACGCCGTCGAGGCGGCAACCAAGGCTCAGCCCGCCTGGGCCAGCGCCAACGCGTACCTCCGCGGCCAGGTGCTGTACCGCCTCGCAGAAATGATGGAGGGCAAGAGCACAGAACTCACCGCAACTCTCGCGGCGGGATCAGCACCTGCATCAGACGCCGAGACAGAAGTCGCCACCGCGATCGACCGGGTCGTCCACTACGCCGGCTGGTGCGACAAGTATGCTCAAGTAGCGGGCTGTGCGAATCCCGTCGCCGGGCCATACCACAACTTCACGATTCCTGAGCCCATCGGCGTCGTCGGCGTCGTCGCGCCCGATGAGAGACCCCTTCTCTCGCTCATCTCTCTCATTGCGCCCGCGATTTGCGTCGGCAACGCCGTCGTCGCACTCGCCAGCGAGACCAACCCAATCCCTGCCTGCGTCCTTGCAGAAAGCATAGCGACCAGCGACCTCCCCGGCGGGATCATCAATATCCTCACGGGCTTCCGCGAAGAGCTCGTCCCACACTTTGCCAGCCACCGCGAGATCGGCGCAATCCACGCGGCCAACATCGAACCCGAGCACGGCGCGATGTTGCGCGAGGGGGTCGCCGAGAATCTCAAGCGAGTCGTCATCCGCGACGCAATCGACTTCAACAGTTCGACATGCGATGGCCCCGACTGGATCGAGCCGCTCACCAACTTCAAGACCCTCTGGCACCCCAGCGCCTCATAGAAGAGGATTCACCACAGAGGCACAGAGGGCACAGAGATAAGAGCAGGATGGTCATGAGGGGCATGCGTTTCATCTTCGCGGAGTTGATCGGTCGCAAGTCACGCAAGCGCCCGCTCTGTATGGTCGCCAACATCCTCCGGGATGTATGGAAACGCGATGGTGAGGAACGATTGGGCACCCGCCTGCTCTCGCCCGGGGCCAAGGCTTGGTGCAGCCCAGTGCTCTGGGTTGACGGCTACGAAAGCGTCGAACTCGTCCCCAGACACCGACCATCAAAGCTCTACGATAAAATCAGCGTCAACTTCCTCGCACTTGAAAACTTCCGCTACGCAGAGATCCACTCCCCGAAGATCCGAGAACTCAACCAAGGATTCTGGCGCTCCAAACGCCAACTCACCAACTTCATCAAGCTATGCAACCAGCGATCCCAAGAGATCAAGGAAGCCGACAAAGCCGTCTCGTCTCCCACTTCCTAGCTCTGTGCCCTCTGTGCCTCTGTGGTGAATCCTCTTCCACCCCCGCGACCCTCCCGCGGTGAGTCCTTTTACACCTGCTCCAAGAACCGAACATCGTTCTCGAACAGCATCCGGATATCGGGGATCCCGTACTTGCCCATCGCCAGGCGTTCGATGCCGAAGCCGAACGCGAAGCCCGTCCATTCCTCGGGGTCGATGTTGCAGGCTTTGAGGACATTGGGATCAACCATGCCGCAACCGCCCAGTTCGATCCAGTCCGGCTCGGCGTCGGGCTTGAGCGCGATCTTCATGTCGAACTCGGCGCTCGGCTCGGTAAACGGGAAGAAACTCGGACGCAGACGCACCTCCGCGTCGTCGCCGAAGTAGGCCCGCGCGAAGTGCAGGAGCGTGCTCTTCAGATCGATCATCGTGACGTCGCGATCGATGTACAGCCCCTCGAGCTGGTGGAACATGAACGAATGCGTCGCGTCCACGGTGTCGGGGCGATACACCCGCCCGGGGCTGATGATTTTCATCGGCGGCCCCCAGCCCTTGGCCACCGCGTCGTCCATCACGCGGATCTGCACCGTGCTCGTCTGGCTGCGCAGCATCCGCGGACGGGCCCGAGAGCCGGGCGCATCGACATAGAAGTTGTCGATCGGATCGCGGGCCGGGTGTTCCGGCGGGATATTCAGCTTGACGAAGTTATGCTCGTCGTCCTCGATCTCGGGACCCTCGGCAACCGAAAAACCCATCCGCCCGAACACCTCAACCAACTCCTCGCGTACACGCGTGAGAATGTGGCGACGCCCGACTCCCCGGCTCTCGATCAGCCCGGGCTCGGTCATGTCCAGCGCCGGACCCGCCGCACTCGTGGAACCGAGCCCGCCCTTGCGAGCCTCGAACGCCGACTCGAGCGAAGACTTGACCTCGTTCAGCCGCTTGCCGACGGCGGGCTTGTCCTCCTTGGCGACGTCCTTGAGCATCGCCATGACCGCCCGCAGGCGACCCTTGCTGCCCAGATAGGCGATCCGCCACGACTCGAGGCCTTCGGCGTCGCCGGTCTCTTGAAGCAGAGTCAGGCCCTCGCTCTCGATCTGATTCAGTGTGTCCAGCATGGGGCGATGATAGCGAAAGAAAAAGCCGCCCTTGAACGGACGGCCGGATCTGTTTTCTCGTTCAGAAATCGATCAGCTCTCGCTGGGCGACTCTCCCTCGTCGACCTCGGACGTCTCGCTCGCAGCGGGAGCCTCGGCCGGCTTCGAAGCCGCCTTACGCTCCTTGCGGAGTTTCGCCGCGTACGCCGTGCGATTGTCGGCGATGCGACGGCGCCGGCTGGGGTTGCCGCCGATCTCCGGGCCTTCCTCGGCACCGACGAACTGGATCACGCACAGCTCGCTCGCGTCGCCCAATCGCCTCACGCCGATGCGAACGATCCGGGTGTAGCCACCCGCCCGATCCGCGAATCGCGGCGCGACGTTGTCGAAGATGTGCTTGACCAGCTTGGGGGCCTTGCGCAGCTCGCCGTAGCGATTGCGTTCGACCTCGCCGGACTCTGGCACATCAAAGAAGTTCGCCGCCCGCTCGCGATGCCCGTTGACCTTCTCGGTCTCTTCCGGGCTGGCGTTGCGCGGCACATGCAGCCAAGCGAACGCACGCCGATCCCTGCCGAGCATTGCGATGACCTGGCGGCGCGAGTGCAGGTCGCCCCGCTTGGCCTTGGACACGATCTTCTCAACGAACGGTCGCAGAGCCTTGGCCTTGGGTACGGTCGTGACGATCTGCCCGTGCTCGAAGAGGCTGGCGGCCATGTTGCGCAGCATCGCCTGGCGATGCGCGGTGGTCCGTCCGAGTTTGTAGCCGGCCCTGCGGTGCCGCATGCCGATCCTCCTTGGTTCTATCTATCAACTGTGCCCCGAACGCCCGCCGGGCCACGATTCTAGGCCCTCTGCGGGGCCAACCGACTCATCGCACCAGCGCGGTGTAGCCCTCGGGCAGGTCCATCCCCAGATCAAGCCCGACATCCAGCAGCTTGCGCTTGACCTCGCGCAGGCTGGTCCGCCCGAACGAACGCAGCTTCAAGAGCTCCGGCTCGGCCTGGCTGACCAGTTGGGCCACCGTGTCGATCCGGGCGCTCTCCAGACAGTTGCTCGCACGCACAGAAAGGTCCAGATCCGTGATCGCCATGTTCAGCTTGCGGATCAGCTCCTCGTCCACGCCCGCGGCGGCGGCGGCTTCCTCGCTCACACGCTCGGAGCCAACCTCGAAGTACTGCACGAACGGGTTCAGGTGCTTGCGGAAGATCTTGGCCGCCTCCACGAGCGCCATCTCCGGCGTGACCGTCCCGTCGGTCCAGATCTCGGTCGTCAGCTTGTCGTAGTTCGTCCGCTGCCCGACGCGGGTGTGCTCGACCTTGTATCGGACGCGCTGCACGGGCGAATAGATCGCATCCAGCGGGATGATGCCGATCTCCTGCTCCTCATCACTCTCTGCGATCTGCTCGCTCGCCGGGACGTAGCCACGCCCCTTCTGGACCGTGAACTCCATCTCGATATCTACCGGTTCGGTCAGCGTGCAGATGACCAGGTCGCGGTCCTTGATCGTGATCGCGGTGTCGGCCTCGATCAGATCCGCCGTCACCTCGCCCGGTCCCTGGGCCGCAAGACGCATCGTCTTGGGCTCGTCACCTTCCATCTTCACGACCATGTGCTTGATGTTGAGGATGATGTCGGTCACGTCCTCCAGCACGCCCGGCAGCGAGCTGAACTCGTGCTCGGCACCCTGGATCTTGATGCTCGTGACCGCCGCTCCCTCGAGCGAACTCAGCAGGACCCGGCGCAGGCTGTTGCCGACGGTGGTGCCGAAGCCCCGCTCGAACGGCTCGATCGTGAAACGTCCAAACGTGCTGGACGACGCCTTGGGATCGGCGACCACCCGGGTGGGCAGTTCCATCCCTCTCCAACGTACGCGCATAGCTCATCCATCCTTCGGCGGAAGACCCTGAATCGGTCCTGCCCCGCGCCTATCGGATGCGTGCACCAGCCCGCCGAAATCGCTGGTGCCGCCCCTTTCTTGGCGTGGGACCCTCTTCACAAACCCGGGGCGAAGCCCGGGAAAATCGCTCAGACGCGCCGCTTCTTGGGCGGGCGGCAGCCATTGTGGGGAACCGGCGTGTGGTCTTCGACCGCCGTCACACGCAGGCCCGTGCTGACCAGGCCCTGCACTGCGCTCTCACGCCCCGCGCCCGTACCACGGATTCTGACCTCGAGCTCGTGCATGCCCATCTTGCGGGCCTTCTGGCCGGCCTGCTCGCCGGCGCGAGTCGCGGCAAAGGGCGTCGCCTTGCGGGCGCCCTTGA
Source organism: uncultured Phycisphaerales bacterium (assembly GCA_965371965.1). Taxonomy (GTDB): domain Bacteria; phylum Planctomycetota; class Phycisphaerae; order Phycisphaerales; family UBA1924; genus S146-42. The sequence goes on along the minus strand of CBDVAM010000008.1, from coordinate 42,550 downwards.
ATCCGATGGTGCCCGCCGAATCCCAGGCGATGGTCTCGCCGTTGGTGTCGGTGATGGTGACGATGGTGTTGTTCTGGGTCGCCCTGATATGCGCGACACCCTTGACAACATTCCGCCGAATCTTCTTGCTCTTCTTGGCCATCGAACTTGTTCCTCGTCGGGCGACGCCAGTGGCGCACCCGCCTATTTAGCCCTTCACGCCCTTCTTGCCCGCGACGGTCTTGGCCCTGCCCTTGCGGGTGCGAGCGTTGCACCGCGTGCGCTGACCACGCACGGGAAGCCCCCGCCGGTGGCGGTCCCCGCGATAGCATCGGATGTCGCGCAAGCGCTGGATATTCTGCGACACCTGACGCCGAAGCGCACCCTCGACGATGAACTCCGAATCCATGATCGAGTTGATCTGGGCGATCTCCTGCTCGCTGAGCTGGTTCGCCTTGGTATCGGGATTGATCCCCGCCTGGGTCAGGATATCGTTGGCGAACTTCGGGCCGATGCCGTGGACGTATTGAAGCGCGTAGAGGATCTTTTTGCGATCCGGAACGTCTGTACCTGCGATACGAGGCATCGTGCTCCTCTCAGCCCTGAATCTGACTCAGCCCTGACCGTCTCAGCCCTGCACCTGCTTGTGCTTGGGATCCGCCTTGCAGATCACCCGCACCTTGCCCTTGCGCCGGATGATCTGGCATTGATTACAGATTCTCTTGACGCTGGCCTGAACTTTCACGACCGTCTCCCAAACATGAACCGAAGTTCTGACCCTCGCTTCACATGAAAACCGAGGTTGCGATGGTAGCCCGACAGGGGCCGAAAGTCATCCTGAAAATGGCCCCAACCTAGTTGCGAGGCCCGCGGATCCGCCCGCCGCCGCCTCCGCCGCCATCGTCCTGGCCCCCCAGGAAGCCCGCAAAGTTCCGCATCATCAGGTTCGCCTCGACACGCTGGAGGAAGTCCAGGCTCACCGAGACCACGATCAGCAGGCCCGTGCCCCCAAGGAACTGGGTCACCGAGAAGTCGATCCCGAGGCTCCGATTAATCACCATCGGAAGCACGGCGATCACCGCCAGGAACGCCGCACCCACAAAGGTGATCCGCTCCATCACGGTCTCGAGATACTCCGCGGTCCGCGGGCCGGGGCGCAGCCCCGGAATGAACGACCCGTGGTCACGAAGCTGCTTGCTCATGTCCTCGGGATTGAACTGCACCGTGATCCAGAAGTAACTGAAGAAGTAGACCATCACGATGTAGACAAGCACATACGGGAACTCGCCCATCGAGAAGTTGTCCGCGACCCACCGTGTCGGCCCGACGATCCCACGCAAGAATGAGTCGACCGGGGACTGCTGGGCCGCGTCGGCGATCCCGCCGAAGATCACCGATGGGAAGATCATCAGACTCGACGCGAAGATGATCGGCATCACGCCGCCGTGATTGACCCGCAGCGGCAGATAGCTCCGCTGCCCGCCGTAGACACGCTTGCCGCGAGAGTGTTTGGCCTGTTGGATCGGGATCCGGCGCTGCGCGACGGTCAGCAGCACGGCACCGGCGATCACCAGCACGAACCCGCCCGAGAGCAGGATCAGGTCCATGTAGTCCATCCTGCCGCTCTTGCCCGGCTCGAAGTTGCCGATCACCCACTGCACCGCCCGCGGCATCCCCGCGAGGATGCCGGCCATGATGATCATCGACGCACCGCTGCCGATGCCAAAGCGATCGATCTGCTCGCCCAGCCACATCAAGAACACGCCGCCGGCGGTCAGCGTCGCAATGCCCATGACCCACCACAGGGGGTTGTGTGCCCACTGCTGGTACACGAGGCTCTGCTGGCTGATGAAGCTCAGCCACATCCCGCCCTGCAAGACGCAAAACACGACGCACAGCATCCGCGTCCAGGTCTGGATCTTCTGCTGGCCCGTCGGGCCTTCTTCCTTGAGCTTCTTGATCGTCGGCGACACCGAGCCCACAAGCTGGAACACGATCGACGCCGAGATGTAGGGCATGATCCCCAGGCCGAAGATCGTGCTCTGGCTGAACGATCCGCCCGAGAAGATCGCCACATAGCTCGCGGCTCTGCCCGCGGCGCTGCCCGTTGCGGCGGCCCGCTCGAAGTACTGCACCAGCGCCGCCTGATCCACGCCCGGAAGCGGGATCCAGTACCCGATGCGATAGACCACCAGCATGCTCAGCGTGAACAGGATCTTGCCGCGCAGCTCGGCGACACGAAAGACGTTGATCACCGTCTGGAGGTTGAAGAATTTGATCAGGGCGTTCAGCATCCGGGGCGGCAACCTCTGTCAAGGATCGCTCCGCGAGCGGGACTGTAGCCCATACCCCCGTTGGGCGGGCCATCCGTGCCGCATGCTCGGAGGCGAGCTGGAGCTGGTCGGGTGGGCCTGGTCACGAGGAATGGATCTTACGATACCTCTTGAGCTTCTTGGTGAGGTTCTTGGGCGTCGGGTCGCCCGCGTTGCGGTCGATTCCGCGAATCCGATCGCGGCGCGTCCCGGACTCATCGACAGAGCCCCCGCCACCCTCGATCAGCTTGCGAGCCGGGCCGGTGACACGCGATACCTTGACGTTGAGCTTGACCTTCAGCCCGCTCTCGCCCTCGCCAAGCGACCCCAGCACCTTGACATCGCGGGTTGTGTCGCGGATCAGCCCCGCGTCGCTCAGCGTCGCAGGCGTCACGTCGCCGCCCTTGGCAAAGTCCGGATGGGCCGCGATATCCCGCAGGTTCACGATCCAGAAATGCGTCTTGAACTCGGCGTTGGTAAAGCCCCATCGCGGCAATCGCCGGAAGAACGGCATCTGCCCGCCCTCGAACTGAAAGCGCGTGAAGTGCCCGGCTCGGCTGCCGGCACCCTTCTGTCCTCGCGTCGAGGTCTTGCCCCGCCCGCTGCCCGGGCCGCGCCCGATGCGCTTTCGGGCCTTGTACTTGCCTGCTTGCTCTGTGATCTCGTGGATCATCATGCCTGAACGCCCTTGGCCCCGGGGGCCAGAATTGGAATCAGTCGGTCTTGCTATCCGCCGCGGGAGGCTCCTGCTCGGCGACGGCAACCCCGCCCGCCGACTCCTCACCCTCGACTTTACTCTCGCTCTCAGCCTTACTCTCGCTCGCGACCGGAGCCTTCTTCACCGTCTTGGCAACCATGAACCGCGAACCCGCCTCGATCTTCTCGGCGGTCTCGGTCTTCTCCAGCTCCACACCACGCAACTCGGCGATGGTCGCGGACTGGCGAATCTGGCCCAGGCCCTGGAACACCGCCTTGACCACGTTCATGCTCGTGGTCGAGCCGAAGCACTTGGTCAGGCAATCGGTCACGCCGGCCATCTCGAGCACCGCGCGAACGGTCGTGCCCGCAACCACTCCCGTGCCCGGCGACGCGGGGATCATCTTGACCTTGGCCGTGAGGTTGCGTCCCAAGACCTCGTGGGGGATCGTCGATCCCTCCAGCGAGACCTTCACGACGTTCTGCTTTGCCTTCTTGTTGGCCTTCTCGATCGCGCCGGGCACGTCCTTGGCCTTGGCATAGCCATAGCCCACGCGCCCGCGCCTGTCGCCCACGACCACCAGCGCCCCGAAGCTGAATCGGCGCCCGCCCTTGACCGTCGCGGCGGTGCGATAGATGTTCAGCGTGTGCGAATCGAGCCCGCTCTCGTCGCGTCGGTCATCTCTTCTATCGTTTCGTCTTGCCATTGTTTCCTCAGAACTTCAATCCGCCCTTGCGGGCCGCGTCGGCCAGGGCCTTGACCCGACCGTGGTACGCAAAGCCGCCTCGATCGAACGCGACCTGCTCAACACCCGCCGCCTTCGCCCGTTCAGCGATCGCCTTGCCCACCGCACCGGCGGCCTCGGCGTTACCGGTCTTCCCGAGCTTGAGCCCACTATCGACGCTCGATGCCGCCGCCAGCGTGCGCCCGGACATGTCGTCGATCACCTGCGCGTAGATGTGATTCAGCGAGCGAAACACCGTCAGACGTGGGCGAGAGCTTGTGCCCATGATCCGCCGACGGATCCCGACCCTCCGGCGATGGCGACGGCGTGTCTTAAGTTTCTGTCTATCCATCGAATCCAACCTCCGCCGACAAATGCCCCTGACGGCATCTCGTCCGCATATCTGCGATCACGCGCCGAACTGCTTGCCCTGCTTGCGTTTGATGACCTCGCCGGCGTACCGGATGCCCTTGCCGTTGTACGGCTCGGGCTTGCGCTTCGACCGGATCTTCGCCGCGAACTCCCCGACCTGCTGCTTGTCGGCGCTCTGCAGGGTGATGTCCTGCTTCTTGGCCGTCACGGACACGCCCTGAGGAATCGGGAGCTTGACCGGATGTGCGAACCCGAGGTTGAGTTCCAGCGTCTGCCCGCCCACGCTCGCGTTCCAGCCGACGCCCTCGATCAGCAGCCTCTTCTCATAGCCCTGGGTCACGCCCACGACCATGTTCTGCACGATCGCCCTGGTCGTGCCCCACAGGGCCTTGGCGATGCGATTATTCTGATCGACTTCGGCGATCGTGCACACGATCGCCCGATCGCCCTCGCTCCAATCCACCAGCACCTCGGCTCGATGGGTGAAGCTCAGCTTGCCCTTGGGACCCTCGACCTCGACCGCGCGGTCCTTGACCGATACCTTCACGTTCGCGGGAACTTCAACGGGTCGTTTACCGATTCGAGACATGCCAATCCTCCTCTTCCGCGTCACTCGACGATGCAGAGCACCTCGCCGCCGACGCGCTTGGTCCGGCATACCCGATCACTCAGAACGCCCGAACTGGTCGAAACAATCGCGATGCCCAGACCCTGCAAGGGCCTTGGCAGATCGTCCACCTTGCGGTACACCCGGCAGCCGGGCTTGCTCACCCGGTCGACCCGGTTGAGCACCATCTCGCCCTTGGGGCCGTACTTCAGATGCACCCGAATCAGCCCCTGGTGACCGTTGTCGATCACGTCGTAGCCGTTGATGTAGCCCTCGTCGCGCAGAACCCCTGCCACGCCGCGGTTGACCTTGCTGTTCATGCAGTCGACTTCCTTGGCGCGGTTGCGGACCGCGTTTCGGACTCTCGTCAGCATGTCGGCGACCGGATCGCTCAATGACATCGCATCAGTTCCTTATCAGTTCCCAACTCATAGCCTCTGCCCAACTCACCAACTCGCCTTGCGCATGCCCGGGATCTTTCCCTGTAGCGCCAACTCACGCAGCACGATCCGGCTCACCCGAAACTTGCGGTAGTACCCGCGAGCCCGCCCGGTCAACTCGCACCGGCGCACCTTTCGCGAACTGAACTTCGGCGTCCGCCGACTCTTGGCGATCTGACATTTACTGGCCATCTAACGCCCCTCCTCGTCGATCTTCTCGAACGGCATGCCCAACGCCTCGAGCGCGAACTCGCTGCGGGCCTTGTCCGAGTTCTTGAATGACAGGTTGATATTCATGCCGTGCGTGAAGTTCACCTCGGCCATGTTGATCTCCGGGAACACACCCTGCTCGGTCAGGCCGAACGAGTAGTTGCCCGCGCCGTCAAAGCCCTTGCGGCTCAGCCCCCGGAAGTCCTTGATTCGCGGCGTCGCCAGGTGGATCAGCCGGTCCAGGAAGTGCCACATCCGGTCTCGTCTCAGCGTCACCTTGTACGCCGTGGGATAGCCCACGCGGACCTTGAAGTTGGACACCGACTTCTTCGCATGGATCAGAATCGGTTTCTGGCCGGAGATCGTCCGCAGCGTCGCCGCGACCGTGTCGGTGATGTTCGCCGGCACCTTCGTCCCGTCCAGATGCCGCCCCATACTCACGTTGATCGTGATCTTCTCGAGCTTGGGGCGAGCGTTGCGGTTCTTGATGCCGAACTGCTCGTCGAGCTTGGGCGCGACGACCTCGTCGAACGCCTTGCTCAGGCGCGGCGGGGGCGCAGGGACCACCTCCACCTTGTCGCCGCCCTTCTTTTTACCTTTTTCCTTCGCCATCGCTTTCAGTCCTCTACTCGACGCGGGCAGGCCCACGTAGTGTTCAGGCGCGTGCCTCTCGAATCGTTCCCAGCACCTTGCCCCCGCGCACCGCGACGCGGACCTTGCTGCCGTCGTCGCGCGTCTCGAATCGGACGCGCGTCGCCCGCCCGTCCACCACGGGGCTGACATTCGACATATGCAGCGGCACTTCCTTGGTGATGATCGAACCCTGCGGATTGACCCGCGTGGGCTTGATGTGCTTGGTCCGCAGATTGATCCCCTTCACGAGCACCTTGTAATCCTTGGGGATCACCCGCATGACCTCGCCGACCTTGCCCTTGTGGTCGCCCGACGTGATCATCACCTGGTCGCCCTTGCGGACATGTGCCGGCATCACACCACCTCCGACGCGAGCGACACGATCTTCATGTAGTTCCGCTCGCGCAGCTCCCGGGCCACCGGCCCGAAGATTCGCGTGCCCCTGGGATTGCCCTCGTCGTTGAGCAGCACCACCGCGCTGCGATCAAACTTGACAAGCGAGCCGTCGGCCCGGCGTGTGTTCCGTGCGGTCCGAACCACCACGGCCTTGGACATATCCCCCGACTTGATCTCAGAACCCGGTATCGCCTTCTTGACGCTGATGAGCACCTTGTCGCCCACGCCAGCGGTCTTGCGGGTATACCCGCCGCGCCGCGTCGATCCGCCGTACACCCGGATCACATACGCGATCTTTGCGCCGGAGTTATCCGCCACCTCGCATCGTGATTCTTGCTGCAACATCGCCTGGTCCTTCCTCGTCCGCCTCTTAGTCCAACCGGAGCTTCGATCGCTGCTCGACGACACGCACCAACCGCCAGCTCTTGGTCTTGCTGATCGGGCGGCAGGGCGCGACCTCGACGACGTCGCCCGTGTGGCTCTCGTTGCCCTCGTCGTGGATATTCAGCACCGTCTGGCGCTTGATGTACTTGCCGTACTTGGGGTGCTTGGCCAGGTAGCGGATGACCACCTTGCGCGTCTTGTCACGCGACTCGGACTCGACCGTGCCGACCCGAGTGCCCTTGACCTTCTTTGCCGTACCGTTCTCGCTCATGCGTCCATCCCGGGGCCTCTCGCCCCTCACAAGTCCTTACGCCGTCTCTTGGGTCATATTCCTCGCCGTCAGCAGGCGAGCGATGTCTTTGCGAATACTCGCGAAGTTGCAGGTGTTTTGCACCTTCTCGCTCACCGTCTGCTGATGAAGCTCGAACAGCTTCGTGCGCAGACGCTTGAGCTCGATCCCGATCTCCTCGTCGCTCAGCTTTCGGGCCTCTTTGCCGGTCATCCTCGAACTCCTCGAAATCCCTACCTCTATCTCAGACCGAAACACGCCGCTTCACAAACCGGCACCGGATCGGCATCTTCATCGCCACCCGCGCCATCGCCTGCTTGGCGATGTTCTCGTCCACGCCCGCGATCTCGTACAGCATCGTCCCGGGCTTGACCCGCGCCGCCCAGTAATCGGTGTCCGCCTTGCCCTTGCCCATCCGCTGTTCCAGCGGCTTCTTGCTCACCGGCTTATCGGGAAACACCCGGATAAACAGCTTGCCCTCACGCTTCATCATCTGGCCCGCGGCCATACGCCCGGCCTCGATGCAGTTGCTCTTCAACCAGCAGCCTTCCAGCGCCTGGAGCCCGAAGTCCCCGAACGCCACGAAGTTGCCCTTGGTCGCCTTGCGATCGCGATGGCGACGCATCTCCTTGCGGTACTTGGTTCGCTTGGGAATCTTATAAGGAGGCATTGATCAAACTCCAAACTTCTCGCAAAGCTCCAACACGCCAACGCGAACTCAACGCCGCCCTCTCGCCCGCATCTTCCGATCCGGCGCGACCTCGTCCTGCTGGCCTTCCTCGAACAGACCCTTGAAGAGCCACACCTTCACGCCCAGCACGCCGTAGCTCGCCACGGCCTCGGCGAATCCATACTGCACGTTCGCCTGCAGCGTGCTCAGGGGTAGCGCGCCCAGACGCACGTCGAACTTCCGGCTCATCTCGGCACCGCCCAGACGCCCGGAGATCTGGATCCGCGCACCCTTGGCTCCCGCCTGCATGCAGCTCTCGGCTCGCATCTTCACGATCCGACGGAAGCTCGCCCGACGCGTCAACTGCTCGGCGATCCCCTCGGCCACCAGCTGCGCATCCATGTCCGGGTTCTTGATCTCCACGATCGAGATGCTCACCTTGCGACCGGTCATGTACTGCAGCGTCTCGGTCATCCGCTCGACCTCGGCGCCCTTGGGCCCGATCACCAGCCCCGGCCTTGCCGTCTTGACGATGACCTTGAGCTCCTCGCGCGTCCGCTCGATGTGGATGTCGGCCACCGCCGCGTTCGGCGGCGTGCGATTCAACCTCTGATCCAACAGCTTGCGGATCTTCTGATCCTCGATCAGCAGCTCGCCGAACAGCGCCTTGGGCGCGTACCAGCGGCTGCGATGGGTCTCGGTGATCCCCAGGCGGAATCCGAATGGGTGGGTTTTCTGGCCCATCAGGCGCGCTCCTCAAGTCCGACCGTTATGTGACTTGTCTGCTTGATAATCGCGTGTGCTCGACCACGGTCCTTGGGACGAAACCGCTTGATCTGCGCCCCCTCGTTCACCCGGCTCTCGACGACCACGAGCCGGTCCTCATCCGCATCGGCCTGCAGGGCCTCATCAAACGCCGCGTTCAGACACTTCCGCACGTTCGTCGCCGCCCGCTTGGGGCTGAACTGCAGGAGCTCGTTGGCGTCTTTAAAGCTCTTGCCGCGGATCAGATCCACGACCAGGCGAGCCTTCTGCGTGCTGCCCCGGTGGTTGCGGACCTCGCTGGTAAACCGCGCGATCGACCGGGGCTCCACCCCCAGCGCCTCGGCGAGCCGCTTGATATCCGAGCACTTGCACCGCGGATGGTCACTGCCGCGCATCCAGTTGGCGACAGCGGTGAGCGCACGCCCCCCCGAGAGCCCGGTCCGCTCGACCGCCCTCGCGAGTTCCTCGACGCCGACGCCCTGTTCCTGCGCGGTCTTCTTCAGTATGTCGCCTCGAACTCTCACGGTTGTATCCTCATGTCACGGGCCGGGCCTTGTCGCCAGATCACCCGGACTTGATGCCTTCCTTCTTGTTCGTGTGCCCGCGGAAGGTCCGGGTGATGCTGAACTCGCCCAGCTTGTGCCCCACCATGTCCTCGGTCACGAACACGTCATTGAATACCCGCCCATTGTGCACCTGGAACGTCACGCCGACAAACTCCGGCACGATCGTGCACGCCCTCGCCCATGTCCGGATCGGCGCGCGTGCGCCCGCCTCCTGCTGCTTCATCACCTTGCGAAACAGCTTCTCATCGACATGCGGACCCTTCTTCAGGCTTCGGCTCATCGACCCTACTCCTTACCGCAACTGCCCATACCGCTTGCTCTTGCGCCGCCGCAAGATCAGGCTCTGGCTCGGCTTGTTCTTGTTCCGCGTCGAGCCGCCCTTGGCCAGCACGCCCGTCTTACTCACCGGCGCGCGTCCACCCTTGGACCGCCCCTCGCCGCCGCCCAATGGATGCGCGTCGTGGCTCATCGCCACACCGCGGACCTTCGGACGCCGACCCATGTGCCGGCTGATCCCCGCCTTGCCGATCCGACGATTCTGGTGATCGGCGTTGCCGACCTCTCCCACCACCGCCCGGCAATCAACGCTCACCTTGCGAATCTCGCCCGAAGGCATCACCAGCGTCGCGTACGTCTCATCGCGGTTGGTCAGGCGGGCGCTCGAGCCCGCGCTGCGGCACAACTGCCCGCCCTTGCGGGGCTGCAACTCGACGCAATGCACGCTCATGCCCGTCGGGATGAACCGCAACGGGATGCAGTTGCCGATCTTCGGCTCCACGCTGCCATCGCGACCGCACATCACCTCGTCGCCGTCCTTGATGCCCTTGGGCGAAAGGATGTACCGATGCACGCCGTCCGCGTACTCGATCAACGCGATGTGGCAGGTCCGGTTCGGGTCATACTCGATGCCCAGAACCTTGCCCACGATCCCATCGCGATCGTTGCGTCGGAAGTCGATCATGCGATAGCGCCGCTTGGCACCGCCGCCACGACCCCGGACCATGATCTTGCCGGTGTTGTTGCGCCCGCCCTTCTTGGGCAGGGGCTTGAGCAGAGCCTTGTGCGGCGTCTTGCGGGTCACCTCTTCGTGGGTGTTCACCGACGCATTCCGCCTGCCTGCGCTCGTTGGTTTGTAGACTCTGATCGCCATCTCGGGCTCCCGAAACTACTCTCTCAAAAACCTCTAAAATAACTCGATGCTGCTGCCCTCGGCCAGCCGCACCATCGCCTTCTTATGCTGGCCCGACTCCACCCAGCCATAGCGCAACCGGCGCTGCTTGGCCTTGCGGGTGATCGTCCGAACAGCATCGACCTTCACGCCATACAGCCGCTCGACCGCACCCTTGATCTGGTCCTTGCGGGCCCGCCGATCCACCACGAACGTGTACGTGTTCGTCTCGTTGATCAGGTGCGTGCTCTTCTCGGTCAGCAGCGGCTTCTTGATAACAACCGTGTCCAACATCACGCACCGCCCTTCGACGCACCCATGGGATCGGTCTTCGCGTGCTTATCGATCTGCGAGCTTGGCCCGCTCAGCCAAGCCTCCAACTCGTCACGCTCGATCACCAGATAGCGATGGTTCAGCATCTCGAAGCAGTTCAGATCGCACGCCCGGCACAGCGTCGCCTCGGTGCTGTTCCGCCCGCTCAGCCTCGCGTTGCGGCTCTTCTCGCCGTCACCCGAGAGCACCACCAGCGCCTTGCGATCGATATTCAGCGAGCCGAGCATCGCCTCAAACACTTTGGTCTTGGGCTCAGCAAAGCTCAGGCTGTCCATGACCCGGATCTCATTATCCAGGATCTTGCTCAGCAGGGCGTTGCGATTCGCCTTGCGGCGCATCTTTTTCGGCATGTCCAGGCGGTAGTCCTCGCGGGTCTTGGTCTTCGAATGAGCCCGACCGCCTCCCTTGAAGATATTCGCCTTCTTGTTGCCGTGGCGGGCCCTGCCGGTGCCCTTCTGCTTGTAAATCTTGCGAGTCGAGCCCTGGATCAGACTCCGGCACTTGGTCCGGGCCGAGCCCTGGCGACGGTTCGCGTGATAGCGAACGTACGCCTGCTTGATGAGCGACGTGTTGACCGCTCCACCCAGGGATTGCTCGTCGATCGGCATGCTGCCGACCGTCTCGCCTTGCATGTTGTAGACGGGTACGTCCATTTCGTATCCTCTACCGACGCCTCGCTCTGCCCCCCACAACGCCGTGGGAAGCTCGCTTGCTTCGCCTCACTCTCCGACGCCTGTCGCCGCCACTCTTGCTCTCACAAGGCACCGGTCCATCCCGCAGATTCGCGAGACGCGGGTCGGCTGAGATTCGACTCGGCCGTCTTGCCGCACATTCGCGGCCCGATCTGTCCTCACCCGGCGGTTTCTCCAGAAGACCCACCGGGCCTCGCGGGGTCATTCTCTCACCCGCGAGCCATCAACTCCATCCGCCAGGACGCTACGCGCCCTTGGTCCTGTACAGCCGTACCGACGGCCGAATCATCACCATCGCCTTGTTGTGCCCGGGAACCGGACCCTTCACAAGCATCAGCCCGCGCTCGCCGTCCACCCGCACAACATCAAGGCTGCGGACCGTGATACGGGCATTGCCCATATGGCCCGACATCTTCTTGCCCTTCTTGATCCGCCCGGCCTTGCCCGGATTGGACGAGTGCCCCGCGATCGACCCAGGCGAGCGGTGCTTGCGCTCCACGCCGTGGCTCGCCAACTGGCCCTTGAATCCGTGGCGCTTCATGCCGCCCTGGAATCCCTTGCCCTTGCTCGTGCCCGTCACATCGACGTACTTGGCCTCGCCAAGCGCCTCGACCGTCAGCTCCTGGCCAAGCTCATAGCCGCTCAGCTCGTCCTCGCTGACGCGGAACTCGCGGTGGAACCGCTTGGGCCCACTGCCCGCAGCCGAGTCGTGCCCGATCTGCGGCATCGTGCTGTTGCGGGCCTTCATATCGCTAAAGCCAACCTGGATCGCCGAGTAGCCGTCCCGCTCCGGCGTGCGGACCTGCGTCACCACACATGGCCCGACCTCAATGACCGTAACAGGCACACTGACGTTGCCCTCGCAATACACGCGAGTCATCCCCAACTTCCGACCCAGCAGTGTGACGCCCATGTCATCCATCCCAACAACGAAAAAGGCCGGCCCCAACAGGGCCGACCAATGATTCCTAGGCCTTGATCCTCACGAAAACCCCCGCCGGAACAACGAGGCGATTCAGCGCCTCGACCGTGCGAGCGTTGGGCTCGAGAATGTCGATGATCCTCTTGTGCGTGCGGATCTCGAACTGCTCGCGGCTCTTCTTGTCAATGAACGGACCGCGCAGGACCGTGTACCGCTCGATCCGCGTCGGCAGCGGGATCGGACCCGCGACCTTCGCATTCGTGCGTTTGGCATGGTCGACGATTTCCTTCGCCGACGTGTCGAGCGCCACATGGTCGTAGGCTTCCATTCTGATGCGAATCTTTCCGCCTGTCATGACGCCTCACTGCAAGCCGAACCAACGAACCCAAACCTCACTCGCGACATCGACCACCGCCGCTCAAGTCGCCTCAAAGCGGCAAACCGGTTCCCGTCGCACGACAAATCGTCGAAACCGCCTCCCAAGCGGCCCCAGTCGAGCCCGGTAGCGTAGACCCAAGCATTCCCGAGTCAAACGATCCAAGCCCCCCCAGCGTACGAAAAGTTCCCAGACTTCCATACCGCGGCGTCACCCGCCCGAGCGAGCAACCCATGACCCGAACCACAACCCCGCGCCAAACCCAGGACCCGACGCCACACCCAGCACAGGACTGGAGCCAAATCAGGGCCCAAAGCCAACCCCAGACCCAGAATCCGTGCAGACGCCTGAGGCCCCCCGCGACCCCATGGCCCGCCCTCCTCGTGCTCCTCATCCTCTCGTGCTCCAGCCTCTCGCGGGCCCAGCAGCCTCTTGGCATCATCATGCAGGCCGAGCCGCTCTACATCCCCGCCATCGGCCTCGAGGTCCCGCTCCCCGAGGGCTGCATCGCAAACGCCGCCAGCCCGGATTCGACGATCCGGGCCACGATCCGACCCAACGAGGGCGAGTGGTTCATCCTGATCCAGTCCCTCGGACGCAGCGCAGGACACGCCAACGCGGCACAGCTCACAGACCAGATTCTCGATCGTCTCCGCAAGCAGTTCGGCGTCGTTCGGACCTTCGTAGACCCCGTGACCCACGAACCCAAGGAAGAACTCATCGAGACCCGGGTCCGCCCGATCGAGCGCATCCCCAACCTCCTCATCGCCGACCTTCCCGCCGAGCGGGCCTACGTCTCGGTCCCCGAGTTCTCCGGCTCCTCCGAGCGCTACATCGGCTACACCGTCATCGAGACCACCCCGACCGAATACGTCATCTTCGAGCTGTCCTCGCCAATGGCGCAGATCGGTGTCGCCAAGGCAACCTACGAGATGGTGGTCGCATCGTCGATATTCACCGACGCCAACGCCGAAATCGCCGAGCGAGGCAAGAGAATCGCTAGGGGCATCGAGATCCTCGCATCGATCGACATTGACACCCTCGAAGAGGTGATCGCCCTGAACGAGAGCCGCTGGGAGAGGCTCTTCGTCCCAGACCCCAGCGGCCTCGAAGAGGCCGACATCGAGATCGGCTACCGCCAGATTCGCTGCTGGAAGGGCACCAGGGGCGAACTCAATCCCGACAGACCGCCCGCGGCCTTCGACCAGACCGGTTACCTGCTCCGGATGGACGTTCGCGTCCTCCAGCAGATCGGCCCCAGGCCCGAGGACCGCGAGCCGGTCGATACCACCGCCATCTACTTCCAATCGCTCGACGGGCGGTCCGAGGCCTGGCGTATCACCATGACCCGGCGCAGCAACTTCGAGACATCGACTTTCAGCGAGATCGGCGCTCGCCACGACGCCAGCCTCAAGATCCACATCGAAGGCCCGGGCACCCCCGCAACCGAAATCAGACCCCTCTTCTCGACCGATGGCTACGTCTCTCAGATCAGCGCGTTCCTCATGCCCCAACTGCTCGCGGCAGCCGGAATCACCGGCGACTATGCGTTCTACGCCTATCGAACCGTGGACCAGAAGGTCAGAATGCGCGAGGACTCCCTCAAGCGTGTCGAGGGCCGACTGGGCGTCTTCAGCCTCGAAACGGTCTTTCGCGATGAGATCCCGCCCCAGGTCACGCTCTTGCGCGAAGACGCCTCGATCATCCGCACATCCATGCCGCAGCGCCGCATCTGGGAGCCGACGACTCCCGAGCGCCTCCGCAAGCTCTGGCAGAGCAAGGGCCTCCCGCTCGATTGAGGGTACAGTCCCGCCGTGCGTGCCCGACTCCTCCTTGGCCCCGTGCTCATCGCCGCTCTCGTGGCGATGCTGTGGCTCGACCAGTGGCTCTCCGATCAACCCGAGCCCACCTGGCTCCCTTCATTCCTCGCACGATCGGGGTTCATCGCGCCGGGCCTGATCCTCCTGCCCCTGGCGCTCGCCCTGGGAATCCTCGCAAGCCGCGAGCTCGCCGTTCTGCTCAGAGCCAAGGGCGTGCGCACGAATCCCGTCATTCTCAGCCTCGCCACCGTCGCGGGCATGGCCGCGGTCAGCGCCGGAGCCCAGGGTCCCGGCTCACTGGGCTACGCCGTCGCCATCCTCGCACTCGCCGCCCTCGACATCTGCCGATCACGCGATCCCATCGGCGCAATGGCATCTCTTGGCGGCGCGATGCTCGCCTTCACCCACCTGGGCGTCATGCTCGGCTTCCTGCTCGCCATCCTCCAAGAACACTCGGCCTGGCTGCTGCTCTGGGTCCTCGTCACCACCAAGGCCTGCGACATCGGCGCGTTCTTCACCGGCAAGGCCATAGGCAGGCACAAGCTCATCCCCTGGCTCAGCCCCAAGAAGACCTGGGAAGGCCTCGCCGGGGGCGTCGTCGCATCCATAGGCGTCGCGCTCGCCGGATGGACCCTGGTCGAACCACTCAAGGACGTGTCCATCCTCCTGGCAATCCCGACTGGCGTCATCATCGCCCTCGTTGCCCAGGCAGGCGACCTGGCCGTCAGCCTCTACAAACGCGACGCCGCCGCCAAGGACTCCGGACAGGCCTTGCCCGGCTTTGGCGGCATCCTCGACATCATCGACTCGCCGCTGCTGGTCGGACCGATCGCGTACGCGTGGCTGGGTATTATTCTCTGAGGCGGCTTGCCAACCTAGCTCGGGCTGGGGCGAGGGGTCGCGCCGAGGTTCTCGCTCTTATCGAACGCCTGAGGGACCCGCAAGCGGGTCATGCAGTGCTTGCATCGCACAACCTGCCCGCGGGCGGTGGCCGGAGCCGACAGCACCTTGCGGCATCGCAGGTTCGGACACTTCAGCTTGATGGTCTCAGATCCGGCCATGGCTGCATCTTCAATCGGCCCGAGGACGTACCGGAATCACGCCCACCCATCGCAAACGCCTCTCTTCACCCCTTATCGGATGGCCCAATCCCACCGACGCGCGAAGGAGCGAGGAAACCCGACCCCGCGTCACCTAGCCTTTCGCCCGGTAAGCCATGCCAAAGACCCCACAACCACAATCCACCGCCGTCGTCGGCCAGCAATGGGGCGACGAGGGTAAGGGCAAGATCGTCGATCGCCTCGCGCCCGAGCACGACGCGATCATCCGCTACAACGGAGGCGCGAACGCCGGGCACACCATCGTCGTCGACGACAACCGATTCAGCCTCCACCTCGTCCCCTCGGGCATCCTCTACCCGGGCAAGAAGGCCATCATCGCCAACGGCGTCGTCGTCGACCCCGAGCAGTTGGTCTACGAGATCGACGACCTGGAATCCAAGGGCGTCGATACCGCCGGGCTGGTGGTATCCGATCGAGCCCACGTCGTCACCCCCTACCACAAGGCGGAAGACGCCCGGCGCGAGACCCTCCTGGCCCGCGAGTTCGGCGAGCAAGAAGACACCGGCGGGATCGGTACCACCAGACGCGGCATCGGCCCCGCCTACGCCGACAAGGCCCACCGAGCCGCCGCCATCCGCATCGCGGACCTCCTGCGCCCAGACGACCTCAAGCGGTTGCTCGCCCGCGCCGCCGGGCTGACAGCACCGGGAGTCCTGGACGACCCCAGTGTGCCAACGCAGGGCGCGATCATCGAACGCCTGCTCGAACTCGGCGAGCGCCTCCGCCCACGCATCACGGACACGTCGTACCTGCTCCACGATCTCTGCCGCGCAGGCAAACGCCTGCTCTTCGAGGGCGGCAACGCCACCCTGCTCGACGTCGATCACGGCACCTTCCCCTACGTCACCTCGTCAAACTCCAGCGCCCTGGGCATCCCCGCGGGCGCCGGCATCAGCCCCAAGGCCATCCACAACATCCTCGGCGTCTGCAAGGCCTACTGCACCCGCGTCGGGGGCGGGCCGTTCCCAACGGAAATCCATGGAGACCTCGCCACCACCATCCGAGAACGCGGGCGAGAGTTCGGCACCACCACCGGCAGGCCGCGGCGCATCGGCTGGCTCGACCTGGTCGCGCTCCGATACGCCGTCATGCTCAACGGCGTCGATAGCCTCGCCATGACCATGCTCGACGTGCTCAGCGGCATCGATCCCATCAAGGTCTGCATCGCCTACGAGATCGACGGCGACCGAACCGAGCGATTCCTCCCCGACGCCTCCTCGCTCGCAACCGTCAAGCCCGTGCTCATCACCCTGCCCGGCTTTGGCGACGACATCACCCAAATCCGCTCCCTCGATGACCTCCCATCGAACGCACGCCATTATCTGTCGTATGTCGAAGAGCACGCCGGAGCGCCGATCTCAATCGCCGGCGTGGGCCCGGACCGTGAGCAGACCATCGAGATCAGCTGACCGGCGAATCGCATCCAAAGCGGCGCGCCGCAGAGTCCCGAAAGGCGCCTCTTGTCCCAGCAGAACCAACCCGACCACGCCGCCACGCACCAGATCTCCCCTCAGGGCCTCGCACGCCTCGAACAGATGCGCCGGATCACCCCAAAGGCCGACCCCCAGAGAATCATCCCCGACATCGACCCCGCTCGCATCCCACGCCACATCGCCATCATCATGGACGGCAACGGACGCTGGGCACAAGAGCGCGGCTTCCCCAGGATCTTCGGCCATCGCAACGGCGCTGCCGCCGTCCGCGAGACCGTCGAGACCTGCGGCACCCTCGGCGTCGAGGCCATCACCCTCTTCTCCTTCAGCAGCGAGAACTGGAAGCGCCCCAAGGCCGAGGTCGATGCCCTCATGGAGCTGTGCGCGATCTACTGTGACTCTGAGCGCGAGGAGTTGGTCCGAGAGAACATCCGCCTGCGCGCAATCGGACGCTGGCAAGAACTGCCCGACCCCGCCGGCGAGGCCATCGCCCGCGTCATCGAGGCCACGAGTTCCTGCACAGGCCCGACGCTCTGCCTCGCGCTCAACTACGGCTCGCGCGACGAGATTGTCCGCGCCGTGCAGTCCATCGCCTTTGATACCCGCGATGGCAAGATCCAACCCGACGCCATCGACGACGCGATGATCTCCTCGCGCCTCGACACCGCCGACATGCCCGACCCCGACCTGCTCATCCGCACCGCCGGCGAACGACGCCTGAGCAACTACCTGCTCTGGCAGCTCTCCTACGCCGAGATATTCATCACCGACGTGCTCTGGCCCGAGTTTGGCAAGGTTGAACTCTGCAAGGCGATCCAGGACTACGCCTCACGCGACCGTCGCTTCGGCGGGCTCAGCGCAGACAGTTAGGCCTAGTTCCACGCACGAAACGCAACCAGAGCGGATTACCGGCCCATTCAATGCCAAAAAAAACGCCCGGGCGCGAGCACCCGGGCGTCCAGTGCTGTTACCGATTCACACATCAATCCCTGCGGATATACCCCGCGTCCAGCGCCTTGGCGATCCGCTCGCCAGCGTCCGCCAGGTGTGCGCTTGTGTAGGAGTCCGGGCTGCGCTTCTGCATCGCCTCGACCGTCCCCTGGATCTCGCGCAGTTCCTGGCGTGCGAGCGACGAGATCGTCGCCCCGCTCGCTCCCGGCCATCTCAGCCCCGTCGCCAGATCGATCAGCCGGTCCAGATGCTCGCGCTGCAGGTTCCGGGCGATGCTGCTGACCATCGGCTCGCGGACAGAATAGTTCTGGCGCGAATCGTCCGATATCCAGACGCTCTCACGGACATGCTCAAGAATCTCCGGCACCGTCAGCGCGTCCTCGCCGCTCGCCGTCCGCTGCTCGTTGTCCAGCACCCGGCGCAGGCGAGTCGGGTTGAGCAGCATGCTCATCGCCGACGCCTGCACGCCCAGCACCTGGTCATGCACGGGCCAATCCGGCTGGCTCCCTCGCTCGTCGAACCACTGATCGGCGCCAAACTTGGCCAACAGCTCGGGGCTCAGCCCGAACGCGCTCTCGTCGAACGCGTTGGCGCAGATCAGCTCCACCGCCCTTCGCTGGCGCTCGACATCGACCGGGCGGATCGGATCGCTCGCGCCCTCGTCGCCCTTGCGGAACCGATTGATGTGCGCCCCGCCGATCCAGTTCGACGCCGTCCGCATCGCGCCCATCTGCAAGCCCAGCGTCTGCTGATACGCCCGGCTGGCCTTCTGCCAGCTCTGGTTGTCCTCCACGATCTCGTCGATGATCTTCGAGCGAATCCGATGCGCCAGGCGGATCTGGTTGTCCGCAAAGTCCAGGCTGTTCTCGCCGATATCCCACGTCTTGGCGTGCGGGTCCGGGCCAGAAGACCCCTCGTCGGACGTGAACGCGTGGGCCGGGTCCGCGGCCTGGCGCGCGATCTTGTCGCTGCCCTTGGGCGTGTATCCCCACTCGATCGCCCACATGTCGTAGGTGCCAAGACCGATCGTGTCGAAGTCGCCCTGGATCAACTCCGAGTCCTCGTCGGTCGCCACGATATTGATCGGCAGGTAGTCCATCACCGAGACCGAGATCGACTTCTTGCCCTTGAACTCCTCGGAGTTCGCCTCGGCGTACGGCGTCGTGCTCGTGCCCTTCCAGTTGTGCATCAGCCCCATCGTGTGCCCGACCTCGTGCATGATCACCGCCCGCAGCAGCGGGCCCACGAAATCCTCGGGCAGACCGTCGAGCATCTGCACGTCGTCCTCGCCATTCTCATCGCCGTCCTCATCGCCATTCTCATCGTCATCCTCGTCGCCGAATCTCAAAATCCCCGCGTCCAGCATCATCCGCGAATACCCGACCTGGCGCGTGAGGTGATGCAGCGCGTTGCAGATGCCCCCGCGTGTCGCGATCTCGGCGTCGGTCGCGCTCCACACCGTTGGGAGCATCGTGGGCGGGATCTCGCCCTCCCACTCCTGCCCCTCGCTGACCGCCTTGCGATACGCCGCCACCTGGGCGCGGTCCTGGGGTGCCGCCAGGCGCACCCGCGGATCCCAGTCGGGGTTCAGATCGAACCACGCGACGGTCTCGGCGTCCATATCCAACATCGCCTCGGTCGCGAGCTGGCTGGTGATGTGGGACCTCGCCCAGCCGGAGATGAACTGCTCGTCCATCACGATGTCCGCCTCATAGATCTCGCCGGTCTCGGGGTGCGCATGGCTCGGGCCGATCGCAAAGCCCATGTGGCTGTTGGTCCAGCGCACGAAGCTGTAGCGGATGTCCTCTGGGTCGATATCCATGAACACGCCGGTCTGGGCGTCCTGCTGACGCACCTCGATCGCCCCCAGAATCCCCACCTGCTCGAACGCCTCGTTCCACGCCAGGATCCCGTCTCGCACCCACTTGCGATACCGCACCGGCGTCGTGTGCTCGATGTAATACACAATCGGCTGCTTCGGCGGGCTCAGCTTCAGCTTCGGATCACGCTTCTCCAGATTCCACCGGTGCGCGTACCGCACCTTCTGGCTCTCCCCGTCGTTCTTCGCCCGGTCGGTAAAGTCCGTGTAGAAGAACCCCACACGCCGATCCGCCTCGCGCGGCTTGAACCCCGTGCTCTTGGGCGGACTGCCGATCGAATAGTGGATCTGCACAACTTGTCCGTTCGACCTGGGCAGCTCCAGGGTGAACTCCAGGTTGTGCGGGAACGCCTTGGCAGACTTGATCTCCGCCAGCTTCGTGTTCGCCCCACGCGTGAAGCCGCCGAAGAACGTGCTTGATTTACCAAGCATCAACGCGTCTAGATCGATGACGTGCCCGCCGCTCGGACCCTTGGCAATGATCGGCACCGTCGTCACGACCCGGTCGGTGTAGATCCGACTCGTCGCCGCCTTCGACTCGGCGTCGCCCATGCTCCGATACGAGAGGTTGGGCTCGATGAGCACCAGCTCGTCACCGATCTTCTTCCAATAGAGCTGCTTGGAGGGCTTGCCGACTTGGCTGTGATAGTCCGAGTAGACGCCCATCTGTCTGTCCCCGCCGGCGACGGTCG
Organism: uncultured Phycisphaerales bacterium; assembly: GCA_965371965.1. Taxonomy (GTDB): domain Bacteria; phylum Planctomycetota; class Phycisphaerae; order Phycisphaerales; family UBA1924; genus S146-42. The sequence goes on along the minus strand of CBDVAM010000008.1, from coordinate 22,119 downwards.
GGATGATGAAGAACCGCTTGTTCATCGCCGATCGCGGAATCTCCGCGAGAAGCTGGCGGTCCTTCTTGTTGATCCAGACGTTGTATAGAGGCTTCGACCCATCCGCCGACGAGTTGACCGCCTCGAACCCCTCCGAGACCTTGTCAAACGAGGGAAGATCGCGAGCCCCGGCAAGGCCCACAGAAAGGGCAAGACCGGCGAGTGCCGACAACATTCGTGCGTGCTTCATGTCAATCCCCAAGGGAAACTCTGGACTCAGTGATCCGTCGAAGACGTTGTAGCCCCAGCATCGGCCTCTGGCTGCACGCCATTCGCACAAAACGCCCCCAGGGGCCACAAATCGGCGAGATTCCCGCTCTCAGCGCCGGTCGTTCTCGTCCCCAGGATCCAGCACGATCCGCACATTCACGAACTCGAAGTCGTCCAGATCCGAGTTGCCCCGCACGCTGCGGATCTGCAGCACGTTCTCGCCCTCTTGAAGCCACCTCGCCGGGAACGTCGCCCGCCACTCGCCAAAGCTGCCATCGCGAGGCGAGTCGATCAGCCGCTGACTCAACCGATGCCCGTTGATCCGCACCGGGTTCGGAGCCTGCGTGCCCCTGTGCAGCAGTCGCACCTCCGCCACGTCGTGGGCCATCCGCAGCAAGCCCCGATCGAGCACGAACACCCGCTCATACTCCAATCCCTCGGCCTCGCGCTGGAACTGGCTGTTGACCCGCCCCGAGAACTCGTTGTTGCCCAGGTGATGCACCTCGGGCTGGGCCTCCAGCGCAAGCACACCGGCGACCTGCGGGAACAGCTCGATGTCCCGCTCCACCACGCCCCGCAGCAGCCGCTCGGTCGGCACGTCCACAGACGCCGGAAGATACCCCTCCATCGTCGCCGTAATCGCCACATGGTCCGGCACGTCCTCCGGACGCAGCGTGTACCGACCACGATCGCCGGTCACCACGATCTGCGGCGGGCGATCCGGCAAATCCAGTCGCACCAGCGCCCCGATCAGCGCCTTGCCCGTCCGTCCATCAAACACCCGCCCGCGCACAACGCCGGTGTCCGCGGCGTCCAGATCCATGAACCCCGGCAGGTACCGGTAATAGACCTCAAGAAGCAGGGTGTTCATCGCGGTCTGATACACCCTTCCGCCGATCAGCGAGTTGCGATCGCGCCCCGCCCAGCTCCCCGATTCATGCCCGTCGCTCTCCTGATGATCCAGCAGCTCGCCGATCAGCTCTTCATTCCAGGTGTTCCAGATCCGCCCCTGGTGCTGGTACAGCGCCATTGTCGTCGCGTACCACTGGAACGTGCTCTCTTCGCCCTCCCAATCCGGATCGATCGAGCCGATCACCTCCGCCGAGCGGCGCATCCGATCATCGTCTCGATTCCGCCCCAGCAGTCGATGCGAGAACATCGCCTCTGCCGTCGCCCACCTCGTCGGATCCTCGCCCGGCGCGTGCGAATACACCCCCGGATCGGTCGGGAAACTCAGCGTATCGATCCAATCGCGAGCCGCGTCGAACACCCGGTCGGGCACGTCCGCCCCAGCCCGCCTCGCGCTCACCAGCGCCATCACCTGCCAGCCCATCGCCGAGGTGTCGCCGATCGCGCCGACCTCCGACTGCCACGCGCTGGGATCGCCCTCGATCCGTTCGGCGATGAACGTCGCCGCCGCCTGCACCGCCTCGACGAGCGACGGATCGCCCGTCATCGCCAGCATCTCCGCAAGCGCCGTCGTCGCGATCGCGTGCGCGTAAATCCCAGAGCCCTGGGAGAGATCCCCCGCGTCGTCCTGGCTCCGCGTGATCCAATCCATCGCGCGACGCATCGTGTCGCGATAGGGTCCGGCCCGAAGATGTGTGTGGTCGGCCCCGAGAAACGCCAGCGTGCTCAATCCCGTCACCGCCGCGTCGAACTCCAGGCGCGACTCGCCGACGCACTCCCGGCACGCGTCGTCAAAGTCGATCCCCGACCAGCGCCCGGTCAGATCCTGGTGATTGGCAAGCCACGCCAGCGCCGCCTCGACGCCCAGCTCGGTCTCGACGCTCCCGCCCAGGTCCTCAATCAACTCCTCACGAAACTCCTCGCTCCGCTGGCGATAGGCCCTCGGCACCGCCGCCAGCTCGCTCGGCACGTCCAGCGTCAAGGACGCGTCCTCGACAATCCGCACCGGCGCATCAACCCCCAGCCCGACCTCCGAGAGCGCCGGCAAGCTCAACGACTCATCGCCATCGAAGATCGCAACATCCGCCAGTGGAACAAGCTCAACATCCCGCGTGCGCTCCACGCCATCGCCGACGATTGGCGAGGGCACCGTGTCCGCCGCCACCTCGATCATCCCCTCGGGCGCACGCCCGGGCTCGCTCTCAATAACAACCGCGTCGACGACCGAAAGGCGCGCCTCGGATTCAACCGCTGCGTCCAGGTCACCCGCGAAACTCAACGTCTCATCCGAAATCGCGATCTCAGAACCAAACTCGCCAACATCCGGCACCAACAGATCCCTCGATAACTCGATCGCTATCGGCGCGCCGCCCGCGCTGTCCTTCACCACCTGTTCCACCGCCACGCTGCCCGTCGATATCTCGACCGACCTCACGTCAAACTCGCCAAACACAGGCTCCGCGACCATTCCTTGGGCAAACTCGACCCGCGATGACGCGCGCGGCGCTTCGCTCGCCACGACCGCCCCGTCAACCTCGAACGAAGCCTCGCCGGCTTCCTCAAGAATCCGCGTCTCCAGCCCGCCGACACTCACCTCCGGTCCGCTCAACGCGGCGAATTCGGTTTCTTGTATCGAAGTGGCGACGCTGGTATCAGGCTCCGCATCGCGCACCTCGCCGCTCATCGCCGGCAGCGCCAGCGCATCGATGGCAGGAGTATCAAACTCCGGCAACAACTCCACCGACTCAACCGACGGCGTACCAACAGACATCGGCTCTGCGCTCTCGACCCTCACCGCCGAGGGCGCCTCCGCCGCAACCACCAGCAATCGCTCGGCCTCAATCTCGGTTCGCTGAAGCTCAAGGCTCCCAGAATCGATCTTCGGCGCATCGCCAAGCGCCAGCGGCACGACCCGGGCGTTCGCCGTCGGATCCACCTCAACATTCGGCGTCCCCGCATCGACCGCCCGCGCACGCGAACTCGCCATCGCATCGATCGTGCGCGAGGCGAACTCCGGCGACAGCTCCGCGGACTCAACCGACGCGCCACCGGGCAGCACCGGCTCTGCGCTTTCCTGCCGCATCGCCGAGGGCACCTGCGCCGCGACTTCCACGAACCGCTCGGGCTCGACCTCGGATCGCTGAATCTCGAACCCCGCAGAATCGATCTCGGGCGCATCGGCAATCGACACCGGCGAGACCTCTGCGTCCACCGTCGGCTCAACTTCTAAGTGCGCCGACCCCGCCTCAACGGCCCCTTCGACCGGACTGGCAATTGCCAGTTTCTTGATCGCAGCCAACTCTCTATCCGGTGTAATCTCCGCCTGCCGCGCCGATGGTATCGCCGCATCCACCGCACTTTCGCTCTCATTGCGCATTGCCGACGGTGCCCGATCGGCTATATCCACCAATAGCTCGGTTACGACCTCGCCCTGCACCACGTCCATCCGATTCGAATCCACCTCGGGCGCGTCCACAGCCGCCAACTCAGCCAACTCGACACCCGCCGCCGGCTCGATACCCGTCTCGACCGCCCGGGCATCCTCCCCAGCCAGGCGCTCGGCGAGGCTCGTTGGGTTCTCAACAACCGCATCCGAAGCCTCAATCTCGACCTCCGAAGGGGCGGGCAACGCAGTGTCCATCACCACCTCGGCGTCGCTGCGAATCTCATCGGGGCGCGCCTGCGCGACCTCCATCTCCCGCTCGGTCTGGATATCCGAAACCACGGCCTCGCTCGGCCCGTCAACATCCGCCTCCGCGAGTTGCTCGCTCAGTGTCGCCGCGGGCTCGGGCGTCTCAAGATCAAGCGGCTCGGCATCTGCATTGGTCGCTGGCTCAAAGACCCCATCGTCCATGGCCTGATCGCTCTGAGCGACCTCGACCGCCGCCGGCGCTGCAAGCTCAGCGTCCAACGCGACATCGTTGGCACTCCGCCTCGCCAGCATGTCCGCCTGGGACACCTCGCTCTGCGCCTCATCTTCGGGCGCTTCGGGTGTCGGCGCATCGGGCGTCATCGCCTCGGGCGTCGCCTCCGCGAGTTCCACCTCCCGGCTCTCCTCGAGCAGCTCTAACTCCGCCTCACGCGCCTCGGCGTCCTCGGCCTCCGCCAACTCCATCTGGCGATCGCTCGCCTGCGACTGGTCCAACGCAAACTCGCGGATCTCCCGCGCCAGCTCCAACCGCGGCAGCTCCATCGGCGTCGCCAGCGCCTCGAACGAAACCTGTCGCACCTCCACCTGCGTCAACGACCCTCGCACCTGGCGTGCAACATCGCTCGCCCCCTCGCGCGAGAGTAACGCCACCCGCGACGCCCCCGAGCGATCCCTCACCTCACCCAGCACCGACCCCAGGCGGTACGCCCCGATCACGCTCAGCAGCAGCAGATGCACCAGCATCGACACCAGCAGACACTTGCCAAGCAAGCCGAGCCGCCGATACCGATCCTGCACCGGCTTGTGGCGAATCGCAAGCAGCAGAAGCAACAACAGCAACCCAAGCAAGAGCAGCCACACCAGATTGGGCCAGACAAGGCTCCACAGCCCCGCCCAATCAACCTCCGGCACCTCAACTGTCTCGTACACCTCGCGCGAGGTCGAGACAAACAGGTCGTACGACCCCTCGCCCGCACTCTCTGCGAGCGATCGCAGGCGATCAGAACTGAAGTGCAGCTCGAACCCAAGCTGCGAGAGCACCGGGTCCATCTCGTTGCTCGCGCTGTTGACGCTTGCACCGAGATTCTCAATCGCGTGCGAATCCAGGGCGATCTCGCCGTCCGCCGCCAAACGCACCCGATACAGGTCATACCCGCCGAACCCGCCCTCGCGCTTGGAGGCGAAGTAGAGAAAATCGCCCGCCGGGCTGAACGCCGGCGACCCGTCGTGCGCCCCGGTATTCAGTTCTTCGATCGCCACCGCATCGCCCAGACCCCGATCGCTGATATTCGACCGGTACAGGTCATAGTCCGCCGAGTACACGTCCTCGCGCAAGGTCGCGGCCCATGCGTCCTCGTCGATCCCCTCAAGTTCTTCTGCGGTCGGCCTGTTGGACGCAAACAGCAGGCGGGAGCCCTCAGGATTCAGCGTCGGCCCATAGTCGTTGAACACGCTGTTGACAGCCGTACCAAGGTTGCGAGCCTCGCCCCACGCTTCGCCCTCGCGATCCGCCGCCCAGATGTCGTACCCGCCCAGACCGCCCGGGCGATCGGAGTAAAAGTAAATCGTCTGCCCATCGCGCGACAGCGCCGGCCCCAACTCATCAAAGTCCACCGTATTGACCGAAATCGGCTCCGGATCCGTCCACCCCTCGAGTGTCCGCGTGGATGTTAAAATGTCGGCCCCGCCGCCCGCCTTGCCGCGCACAAACAGCATCGTCTGCGCATCAAAGCTCAAGAACGGCTCATACTCATCCTCGGAGCTGTTGACACCCTCCGCCAGGGCCTCAGGCGGCGTCCACAGCACCCGGCGCTTGCTCGCCTCACCCGCCGCGACGTGGATGCTCGCACCGTCGGTCAGGAACCTCGCCGCCGATTCACCCTTGGTCTTGACGAGCAGACCGCCACCCACGATCGCCCCGGCGACCACTCCCATGACCACGATGGCAACAAGCACTTTGCGCATGGTCGACCCTCGCCCTCAACCCATCGGCACCGTGTCCTGAAAAATCTCCACGACGCCCTCACCCTTGCAGATATCCAGCACCTGCATGATCCTGCCATAATGGATGCTCTCATCGCCCCTGATCGTCACCTTCTGCTCGGGGTTCGCGGCGATCGCCTCGCGCACGAGCGTCCGCAGGTCGTCATCGCTCATGGTCTGGCCCGAGACGATGATGTCGCCCGCGCTGTCGACGTTGATCACGACCTCGCGCAGCGCCGCCGAGATCGGCCCGGCGTTGGCCGCCTCGGGCAGCGTCACCTTCAACTCCCGCTCCTGCTGCGCGAACGTCGTCGCCACCAGAAAGAAGATCAACAGCAAGAACACGATGTCGATCACCGGCGTGAGGTCGATGTTCGGCGAGGACGCGTGCACCTGTCGCTTGAGCAGCATCTACGCCTCCGCCTTCGCACGCTCCAGCTCACCCTTGATCGGCAGCGACTCGGGCTCGCCCGCCGGCTCGCTACTGGCCGTGAGTTCCTCGGCGAACTCGATGCTCACCCGGTCCATCTCCGCAACCAGCCCGTCGATCTTCGACGACAGCAGGTTGTAGAAAATCAGCGCCGGGATCGCAACCAGGAGCCCCGCCGCCGTCGTCACCATCGCCTCATAGATCCCCTCGGCGAGCTGCTCGGTCTTGCCCAGCGCCTCGCCGCTGAACGCCACGGTCTGGAACGCACGGATCATCCCGAAGATCGTCCCCGTCAGCCCAAGCAGCGGCGAGATGCTGGCGATCACCGCCAGCGACCGGAGATACTTGCGCAGGCGCAGAATCTCATGCTCGCCCGCCTCCATGATCCGCTTCTCGATCGTCTCGATCGTCCGCCCCGCCCGATTGATCCCGCCGGCACAGATCCGCCCGATCGGGCTCCTGCTCTTGTTGCAATACGCCAGCGCCGCCTCGCGATCTCCCCCGGTAGCGCTTAGCGTCTTCTTCAACCCCTTCATGAACCCGCCGGGGATGACGTTGGACCTGCGCAGCGTCACCAATCGCTCGAACACCACGCCGAGCGCCACCAGCGAGCAGATCCCGATCGGGATCATCATCGGCCCGCCCTTCTTGGCAAGTTCCCACAGCGACGTGCTGGCGCTGCCCTGGGCGGTCTCCTGGGCGATCAAGGTTTCAAGAAAATCAAGCATGATGTGTCATTCGCTTCCGTACGTGTGTGGCTGAGCCCCGACGAACCCTCAACCACGGGCCGACCTTCAGTCCCTATCCCCCGCGCCGCGCCGTCTCCGCGATCGCATCCAGCCGCTCGCGAGAGAGCCTCGCCCAATCGCTCTTCTCGAATCGCTCGATCACCTCCGCGTACTGCACACGGGCCTGACCGCCCTGACGCATCGCCTCAAAGCACCGCCCCGCTTCATACAGCGCCGCCGCCGTCCACTCCGGCACAGCGTACAAGATGTCCACCCGCAAGAACTCCGTCACCGCCTCCGAGAGCTTCTTCTGCGCGAACAGGCACTCACCGATCTGGAACTGTGCCCGCGCCGCCGTCGGCCCCTTGTGCGTCGCCACGACCTCGCGATACCCCTTGATCGCCACGTCATACTGACCCTGATTCTCGCGCGACCACGCCAGCCCGAACCGCGCCTGATATCCAAGCTCCGACTTGGCGTGCCGCTTGAGAAACTCCCCGAACGCCCGTTCGCTCTTGGCCCAGCGCTGTAGCGCCGCCTCCGACTCACCCAATCGCAAGAGCGCGTTCATCGCCGACGGATCATCGGCGTGCTCGCGCACGACCAGATCAAGCTCCCGGCTCGCCTGCTCGAACCGCCCGAGTTGAAACAGAGACTCGCCCGCGATCAGGCCAGCCGAGGCCGCCAGCGGGCTCTCCGGATGGCGCGACGCGAACCCGCCCAGCCGATCCGCCGCCTCGCCCGCCTTGCCCCGCCGGAACTGCGCGACGCCAAGTCGGTATTCGCTCTGGGCAACGATCCGAGGATCGAGCTCATCGCCAAGCTCCTCGCCGATGGCCAGCGCCTCTTCCAGCGGCCCAACCGCCTCGTCATACCGCCCGCCGTCCATCTCCAGCCCGCCAAGATCGAGCAGCGCATACGCCCGCGTCGCATCCCGCGGCTGCACCTCAAGCAACTCGCGATACGCCACGTTCGCCTCCGCCGCCCGATCGAGCTTGCGCAGCGCCCACGCCCGCTCATACCGCAGCGACCGAACCAAGTCCTCGCTCAAGCCCTCGTGCTCGCCGCCCAGAATCTCCGCCACCTCGTCGGCGGCCTCCTCGTGGCGCTCCAGGCGAGCCAGCGCGATCGCCCGATGCGCCCTCGCCTGCAACGCGCCCTCGCCGCCCGCGCCCATCGCCGCCTCAAGCGCCTCAAGCGATTCCTCCGCCTTGCCCGCCGCCAGCAACGACTGACCGCGCCGCAACATCGCCGACGCACCGTCATCGCCGCCAATCGCCGCGAGCCTCGCGTAATACTCCGCCGCCACCTCGTACCGCTCAGCCTCCATCGCGATCGCGCCCAGATGGCGCAACGCGTGCGGCGCAAAGCGAGACTCGGGTCCCTCTGCGAGCACCGCCTCGAACCCCTCGCCCGCCACCTTGGCATTGCCCATGAGCACATCCGCCTGGGCCAGCTCGAATCGAGCCTGCAGCGCATGCGTGCTCTTTGGATACTCCTTCAACAACCGACTAAACGCCGCCGCCGCCCCCGTCGGGTCGTCCAGACGCATCCGCGCGACCCCCACCTTGATCAGCGCGTCATCGAGCAGTTCACTATCTGCGCTCTCAGCCCCAAGATAATCGACGAACAGCCGCTCGCTTCGCTCCCAGCGACCCTGGACAAACAGCCCGTCAGCCATCGCGAACAGCGCCGGCAGATACGCCCCCGGCGTATCACCCTCGCCGACAACCCGCTCCAGCGACCCCACCGCGTCATCAAACCGATCCAACCGCACCAGCGCCATGCCCCGTCGATACGTCGCCCGCTCGATCAACCCCTCCGATGCGCCGTCCTCGAGCACCCGCTCATACAGCCCAAGCGCATCCTCGAACCGCCCAGCCAGATAGTCATTCTCTCCCGCGAGAAACAAGACATCCCCCGCCGCCTCGTGCTCGGGATACGCCTCCAGGAACTCCCCGCAGAGCTCCAGCGATTCGTCGTACCGCCCGAGCTCGTGCGCGAGCCCCGCGTTCATGCGCAACGCCGACGCTCCAAGAGCATGCCCCTCGAACCGGTCGAGAAACAAGCCATAGGCCTCGAACGCGCCCTGGGCATCGCCCGCTCGGCTCAGCGCCACCCCGCGATCGAACATCGCCTCCGCCAGGAGCTGGCTCTTGGGCGACGTTCGCACGAGTTCGTCCAGTCGCTCGGCCGCAATCGCCGGGCGATCCTCTCGAAGATCAACCTTCGCCAGCCAGTACGCCGCATCATCGTAAAGCGCCTCGACCTTGGCCTCGCCGACCGCCGCGAAGTGCTCGCTCGCCTTGTCGTACTCACCCCGATCAAACGCGACCCGCCCGCGCAGCAATCGCGCCTCAACCTGGCGACCCGCCGGCTTTCCGCTGCTCAAGACCTGATCCAAGAGCGCCCGCGCCTCATCGACCCGCCCCTGGGAATACGCCAGGCTCGCCAACCCGAACCGGGCCTCGGGCGCGTGCCCGCTCCGCTCGCGGCTCATCGCCCGCCGATACCAACGCTCGGCCTCCCCCTCATCGCCCAGCCGATGCAGCGACTGGCCCAGCAGCAGCGACGCCTGATCGGCGTACCGCCCGTCGGGAGACCGCTCCATGAGCCCACGAAGCCGACGCGCCGCACTCGCGAAATCGCCGCGAGCGATCCCCGCTAAGCCGCTCATCAACTCCGCCCGATCACGCCTGGCGTGCTTCGGATGGCGCTCAATCAGATATTCGACCGCCTCGTCCACGCGATCATGCTGACCCGCCCGATACCGCGCCTCGCTCAGCAGCGCCGCGGCGTCCCCCGCCGACGCGTGATCCGAATACCTCGCGAGCAACCGCTCGAACCGGCGCGCCGCCGCCTCGTGCTCGCCCGCTGCCAGATGGCAATGCCCGCGCAGCAGCAAGACCTCTGCGGCGAACTGGAACCGATCCTCACCGATCAACCCGTCCAGCTCCCCCGCCGCCTCCTCAAGCCGATTCAGGCGAAACAGGCTGACCGCCAGCCCATAACGCGCCGTGTCTGTTTTTTCGTGCCCCTCGTGCTCACCCAGGAATGTCCGATACTCGGGAATCGCCAGCTCGTACAGCCCGCGCTGGAGCAATCCGTTGGCCGTGTAATAAGACCGCAGCTCATCGCCCTGCTGGGCACACGCCGGTGCGCCGATAAACAGCGCGATTCCAAGCGATGCACCCCACAAACGTCGTCCTTGCCCAAGGCTCATCGCTCGTCCTCCACCTTTGCTCACCGTCCTGCCCGCGATTCCCACACCTGGCGTCAAATGTACCGCGCAATCGCTCCACGGGTCCAGAAAAACAGGGCCGGGGGCGAGTCGAGCGGGCGTCCCCTGATTGCTCGACCCGACGTCGCCCCTGACCCCTGGGGTCCGAGGCCCGGCGGGCGAGAGCACGCCCCGCCGCCAGACCTCGCGTGGCGCTCCAAACTACTGAGAAATCATCCCGTCGTCATCATCCTCGTCGTCGCATTCATCCTCGTCGTCGGCCTCCGACTCCTCGGCATGCGCCAATAGAATCTCCGCCTCGGCGTTCAACATCTCAACCTGCTCCATCAACGCCTCGGCCTGTTGCTCCAGACGCTCGGCATCCTTACCTTGGCCTGCGTCATCGAGCTCCTCGGCTTTCTTGAGCAACAACTCCGAACGCTCCGCCAGGTCCTCTGCCCGACCCTGCATCCGCTCGGCCTGCTGCTCCAGACGAAAACCCTCGTAAATCCCGCGCGGGGCGGCCCGCCCTCCACCGCTCCGAGCACCCGGAACATCAGACTGGCGAATCCGCTGGTCCGCGGCCGGAGCATCACGCCCCTGGCGCAACGCCCGATCCAACAGCCGACGGGCCACATCCGCCTCGCCCGCGTCCGACCTTACCCCGCCTCCACCACCACTACTGGCCGCCTTGGGGTTGATGATTCCGACGAACGCCTTGAACGCGCGATGCTCAGCAGCCGTGCCGTGCAGAACAATCGTGTTCCCCTCGCCCTGGCTCACAAACACCGGCACATCCGGTCGCGCCATCAGCTCCCACAAGTCCTTGAACTTGCCCTCTGGCAGCGCATAGCCCCGCTGGATCTCGTCGCCGCCCATCTCATCCGGGCGCATCGGCGCCGGCGGCGGATTCCCCCGAAACCGCGGCGCAGGGGCGATATCAACCGATCCCCCTCCGACACCCGTCGAACGCCGGCTCTCGAGCGCGCCCACCAGCCGATCCAACTGCGCCTCAAGGCGACTCAATCTCGCCTCCAGATCGTTCGCCGCACGCCGCCTCTCCGGCTGGGCAACACCCAACCCGCTGTAGATCACACTGCTCGCAAACGTGGGCTCTACGGGCTCATCCATATACAAGACCGACGCCGGCTTCACGTCAGCCAGATACGCCAACGCCGCCTTCTCCTGCTCCTCGGGCGGGCACGCCAGCGTCGGGCTCAGCACCGCGCCTCCCGCTAGCGCCGCAACCGCCAAAGCCAGCCCCGCCCCGCTCGCGCGCGGCGACATCTTCCGTGTCATGACCATCGACAATCTCCTTGAAAACCTCTTGGCGCGGGCGGATGTCATGCCCAAGGTGCAGGAAACGGGCCGCGCCCCCCCGTTTCCTATGAACTCACGTGTCGTTACCAGCGCCTCGGCATACGCGCGTCGATGCCGGGGCAATAAACTCGTAACCCACGCGTCACAACAAAGATCGGCGTCCTCGTGCAGATTCCGCCTCACCCACCACACCACCGGGTGCCACCAATACAGCACACCCAGCATTGTTTCGACCCACACCAGCACATGGTCCCGCCGACGCAGGTGCGCTAACTCATGGATCAGCACCGCCTGCCTGCTCGTCTGGTCGAGCTCATCCCAAAGCTCGCGAGGCAGCAGCACCCGCGGCGTGAACCCACACGTAATCATCGGCGAGATCCGCTCAGACACAAACAGCGCCTCGGGCGCTCGCTTCAATCCCATCCGCTCGCTCAACGCCCGCACTTCCTGCTGCACATCCCAGGTCGCCAGCCCCGCATGGCGCACGATCCGCCGAAGCCGATTCAACTGCAGCAGCAACGCGAACCCAAACACGACCGCTCCGCCCGCCCAGAGCCAGCGCGGAATCGCCGGCAGGCTCAACAGCGCCCCACGCGCCGATATCAACGTATCGCGCCACGACCGGCGCTGCGCAGCGCTCTGGACTATCTCCCCGCCGGATGCTCCCGCGAGTTCAGCCCCAATCGGGCCAGCCGCGATCTCGCTGGGCAGTCCAACCCCCGTCAACTCACTCGGATGCAAGAGCACAGGCGATTCCGGCGCTCGCGTCCACGCCGGGCCAGAAACCCAGCCATCCCGCTCGAGAGTCCGCAATGCCAGACCGCTCGCCGTCGCCAACTCCTGTCCGCCCACGAACTCGTCGCTGCCCCGTTCAAGTGCCGCCGGTTGGACGCTCGCCCCGCTTGCGCCCTCGCCCCGCTGCGCAAAGTCCGGCAGGCGAGGCACACCCAACGCCACCAATATCACCGGTGTCACCAAGGACACCAACGCAACCATCCACATCGCGTGGCGAGCCGCAGGACGCTCTCTCAACAGCCCGCACACAAACCATGCACAAACCGCCAGCGGCACCATCCCCAGCGCACAGCCCCAAAGAAACTCGTAGGTAAATCCCAGACGGTCCATCGCCCTTCCCCTACCCCTCGCAGTCCAACTCATCGATCAACGCACGGAACGCTTTGATCTCGTCGGGGCTGAAGTTCTCGCTCTTCATCAGCTGCAACACCATCGGCGCCGCCGCTCCGTCGAACAACTGCTCCACCATCGCCTTCAGCTTCGTGCTCGTGACCAGCTCGCGGCTGCGCTTGGCCCGGTACACATACGCCAGCCCCGCCTTGTCGCTCTTGACATACCCCTTCTGCTCCAGCCGATTCATGAACGTCAGCACGGTCGTGTACGCCAGCTTCCGCCCATTGGCGTGCAGGCGCTCCATCACCTCGCGCACCGTGTTCGACCGCCCCTCCCACAAGACCTTCAGCACCTCAAGCTCCCCATCGGAGAGCTCACTGTGCCGCCGACCCTTGCTGGATAAGTCTCTTGCCATCACCCTCGATCCGCTCCCCGCACCCTGTGGCACGGGCCAGTCCCCAGTGGCACGGGCGTCCCGCCCGTGCGAAACACCACCTCCGTCCACCAGTCTACTACAAACGTCAAAGACCGGTTGCAGCAGATCCAGGAATATCTACGACAATTGTAGTTGAGCCCGGTTACAGAACGGTGCCGTGGTCTGAGGAGGCCCTGCGACGAAGGCCACGCCACGCTCCAGACCCCCTACACCACAACCGACACAAACTTCACCTCACAATACTCGTCCATCGCATATCTCCCCCCCTCACGCCCGATCCCCGACCACTTCATCCCCCCAAACGGAGCCTGCACCGTCGACGGCACCGGGTCATTCACACCCACGATCCCAAACTCCAACGCCTCACTCACCCGAATCGCCCGCGCCATGTCCCGCGTATACAGATAGCTCGCCAGCCCAAACGCCGTCCCATTGGCAAGCCCAATCGCCTCGGCCTCATCCCCAAACGACCCCACCGCCAACACCGGCCCGAACGTCTCCTCGCCCGAGATCCGCATCTCGCCCGTCAACCCGTCGATCAACGTCGCCTGCACGAACCGATCCCGGCACCCCTCCACCTCTTCCAGTCCCCCACCCATCACGATCCGCCCGCCCCGGTCGCGTGCATCGGCGATATGCCCCAACACCTTCTCCACCGCCGCGTCATTGATCAGCGGCCCGATCTGCACGTCCTCAGAATCCCCCCGCCCCACGCGCAGCCCCGCCATCTCCGCCGCGACGCCCTGAACGAACCGCTCCCGCACGTTTTTCTGCACATAGAACCGATTCGGGCTGATGCACGACTGCCCCGTATTGCGAAACTTGCCCGCGACCGCCCCCCGGATCGCGGCGTCCAGATCCGCATCCTCAAACACCAGAAACGGCGCCTGCCCGCCAAGCTCAAGGCTCAGCCGCACGACATTCGCCGCCGACGCTTCGATCAGCTTCCGCCCCACCTCGGTCGAGCCCGTGAACGACACCTTGCGCACCCTCGGATCAGCGAACACGACATCGCTGAACCCCTGGGCATCGGTCGTGTTGACAATGTTCACCACGCCCGCCGGGATCCCCGCCTCCACGCACAACTCCCCCAGCGCGATCGCCGACAGCGGCGTCAACTCCGACGGTTTCACAACCATCGTGCACCCCGCCGCCAGCGCCGGCCCCAGCTTCCGCGTGATCATCGCACTGGGAAAGTTCCAAGGCGTGATCGCCGCACACACCCCAACAGGCTGCCGCAACACGAAGATCCGCTTGCCCTCACCCGCCGGCAGGATCTCCCCGTTGACCCGTTTGGCCTCCTCGCTCGACCACTCCAGGAACCCCGCGGCGTAATCGATCTCGCCGCGAGCCTCACGAATCGGCTTACCCTGCTCGCGCACCATGAGCCCCGCCAGCCGCTCCCTGTCCCGAACCATCAGTTCAAACAGACGCCGGATCACCCATGCCCGTTCTGCCGCGGGCGTCTGACGCCACTGGTCCAGGGCCGCCGCCGCCGCGTCAATCGCCGCGCGGGTCTCCCGCTCCCCGCCTTCGCTCACCGTCGCCACGAGCGCATCGGTCGCCGGATCGAGCACGTCAAAGCTCCCCGAACCCTCAACCCATGCTCCCCCAATGAAATGCTGTGTCTGCATACCCCAGGGTACCGCCCACCAACTCCACCATCGCAACAACGAGCCGCGACCGTAAGGGAGCGAAGTCACCACCAAGATCCCACAACACTCCCAGGGTCTTCGCGGCACCATCCTGCCGCCGATAGATCAGAAACGGGGCGGCGGCATCCTGCCGCCGATCGCGAAGCGATACGACACCTCATCCACGCGCCGAGCAGCGCTACGGATTCAGTTGGATCGCTCTAACCGTTCCGTGCGAGTTGCGAGGTTCCTCGTAGCTGCTGTCACCCGCTATTCGGCTTCAATCGCCATCCTTCGCAGAGGTGCGCCGCTCCGCCACTAGCTCATTCGCGGGCTGGGCTGCCGGGGCGTTGACTCTTGGTCCGCTTGGACGCTTTCGCCGGTTTCGGTTCCTTCACACCCTTGGCCTCGCTTGACCTGCTCGGAGTTTCGCGAGCGATCTCTTGAACCGTCGTATCCCAAAGTTGATTGAAGTGATCAACAAAGGTGTGCGTGGCACCGGGCAGCCGATGACTTGGCAAATGAAACACGCAGTTGTCGCGGCTGCGACCAGTACGGGAAATGATTGACGCCAGCACGCGATCATCAAAAATGTACGTCAGCTGATTCGGAAAGTCGTTATACAGTCTTAGCCGAAAGTTCTTGAATCGATCCAGATGGGTGGAAGTGTTGTCTATGGCATTCTGCAACCCGTCTCTGTACACCTTAATCGTTTCGTTCTTGTAACCGAGTTGCAATGCTCTCTCATTGACATATCTGCTCTGAGGATCGAGAGTGAGAATACGTACCTGCACGCCCCGTTTCAAGGCATCATCGAGATCCGGCAAGTGGTTCGTGTTCACCGTTTCGAGATTAGTTTGCAGAATGCGAATGTCCCTCGTGGATTCGCGGATCATTCGACGGACAAGGTCGGTGGAACGGAGACTGTGATAGTCAAACACCCACGGTCCCTTTTCTATCTGGTCAACCAACGCCGGAATATGACCAGACAAATTCGATGACAGGACCTGAAGCTTTGTTGGATCGTAGTGGACATAGATGATGCCTGCCCTATCGCTCGGAAACGACCCGTCAGCGCTTAGATGAATTCCATGCTTAGCTCGGCCATGGGCAAATCCTGCTTCGAGTAGCACGTTAGGATTCATGGTGGTCCAGTCGGTCACCACGAAATCTGCGGCGGAAATATTCATCATGATACTGTCATCGAGGTACTTTGCTTTCACAGCATGTCTACGAAGTTGAAAGCTATAATTGTGCGCAGCGGTACGATGTTGAGCGCTGCTTACTGCGTCGATGACAATGCCGGCGACCTCGTCGAAATCGAGCTCGCTCTGGACCTGCTTTACTGCGCCGTGTCCTTGCGTCGAGACTTTCTTCTTGCCAAAGGGCGTGATGTAGAACCCCGTGAGTACGATCTCAGACTTGGAGTCTGCCGTCGGAAGACCAGTCTTGTTCTTTGCCATATCAAGAGTCTCCGCAAAGAGTTCCCATTTGATTCTCTGCCCGCGACGGCAGCGGACTGTCTCTGATGATTCTACAATATCATAGCGTGGGTTGGTGCTGATCCTGCATGCCAAGCTACCGAACGGGGCTAGTATTCGGGATCTGTCAGCCTGTTCCGCCGGTGCGGCGGGCGTGATTGTTGAGCAGGCACGGTCCATCCCCGCTGGTCCGGGTTCTGGGTCCAGCACGGTCGGTCGTTATTTCGAGGCCGCTTTGGCCGGTCTGAGTCTTTGTGTCCGATCCAGAATGGTCTGAAAAGGATGCAAGGGCACAGCTGCCTCCGCCCTCTGGAACACCGCCTGCCGGGTCGTCCGCACGACCTTGCCTCGCAGACCGAAATGCCGGCGTCACAGATTGCCCTGACCACTCAGAGGCTATGCCGAAGCCAAATACAATCCCCTCCCCCACAAACTCCACACCGGAATACGATCCCCCGTGACAACCAACGACACCCGCACCGCCTCGACCCCGCCGATCCTCCCCCTCTCACGCGTCGAGCCCAAGCCCGCACAACCCGCATGGACCACCGCAGACGCCGCCGACCTCTACCGCATCGACGCATGGTCCCAGGGCTACTTCAAAATCTCCCCCCGCGGCAGCGTCGTCGTCACACCCGCACCGGGGATCGAAATCGACCTCGCCGAGGTCGTCAACGGCCTCCGAGAGCGCGCCATCCACCCACCCGTCCTCCTGCGCTTCACAGACATCCTCTCTGACCGCCTGACCAAGATCGCCGACGCTTTCCGCGACGAGATGATCGACCAGCAATACCAGGGCGACTACCGCCCGGTCTACCCGGTGAAAGTCAACCAGCAGCACCACGTCGTCGAGGAGCTCAGCCGCGTCGGCTCGGCACTCGGCTTCGGCCTCGAGGTCGGCTCCAAGCCCGAGCTCCTCGCCGTCATGGCCATGAGCACCGCCGACCGGCTCATCATCTGCAACGGCTTCAAGGACGCACGCTACATCGAGGCCATCATCCTCGCATCCAAGCTCGGTCGCACCATCGTCCCCGTCGTCGAGAACGCCGGCGAGCTCCGCCAGGTCATCGCCCAGGCGCACAACCACGACATCCGCCCAACCCTCGGCGTCCGCGTCAAACTCTTCACCCCGGGCGAGGGCCGATGGAAGGATTCCGCCGGCGTCCGCTCCAAGTTCGGCCTCTTCGTCGACGAACTGCTCGACATGGTCGAGTCACTGCGCGAGCACGACATGCTCGATTGCCTGAAACTCCTCCACTGCCACGCCGGCAGCCAGATCCAGAACATCCGCAAGGTCAAGGACACCATCGGCGAGCTGACCCACATCTACGCCGAACTCCGGCGCCTTGGCGTCCCCATCGAGATGCTCGATATCGGCGGCGGCCTCGGCGTGGACTACACCGGCGATCAGGCCAACGACCCGGGCTCCATGAACTACACCCTCGAGGAGTACGCCGCAGACGTCGTCTACCGCATCAAGAGCATCTGCGACGCAGAGCAAGTCGAGCATCCCACCATCGTCACCGAGTGCGGCAGGGCCATGGTCGCCTACAGCAGCGTCCTGATCGCAAACGTCCTGGGCTCCACCGGCCCCGGGCGGTTCAAGGATCCCCCACCGACGGACCAGATAACAAGCGCGGACAGCCCGCCGCAACCGCTGCTCGATCTCGTCACCGCACTCGAATCCGTAGACAATGAAAACCTCGTCGCAGGATACCACGACGCCCAACAGGCGCGCGACGAGGCCGCGAGCCTGTTCAGCCTCGGACACCTGACCCTCGAGGAGCGTGCCACCGCCGAGCGACTCTTCTGGGCGACCTGCCACAAAGTCCGCGACGTGCGCGACACGCTCGACGAACCCATCGAGGCCCTCGATGGCCTGGACGAACTGCTCAGCGACGTCTGCTTCCTCAACCTCTCCATCTTCCAGTCCCTCCCCGACGCCTGGGCCATCGACCAGATCTTCCCGGCCATGCCCATCCAACGCCTCCACGAACGCCCCGACCGCCATGTCATACTCGCGGACGTCACCTGCGATTCCGACGGCAAGCTTGACCAGTTCCTCTCGCCCCAAGGCATCTCCTCCACATTCCGAATGCATGCCACCACACAGAACGAAAACTACGACATCGCCTTCTTCCTCGTCGGCGCATACCAGGAAACCCTCGGCGACCTGCACAACCTCTTCGGCGACACCCACGCCGTCCACGTCAGCGCCGACCACGAGAGCTGGACCATCGACGACGTCGTCAAGGGCGACACCGCCTCCGAGGTCCTGCGCTATCTCCAATACGACCCCGACCGCCTGCTCAGCGTCATGAACCGAGACTGCGAGCGCGCCGTCCGCGCCAAGCGCCTCACCGTCGGCGAGGCCCGCACGCTCATGCGCTTCTATGAATCCGGCCTCAGCGGCTCGACCTATCTCGAACCCACGGGCGCCCAACACCCGTGAGCGATTACCCCGACTTCCTCGCGGACCTGCCCCCGGAGTTCACCGACCCCGCCTCGGCGTTCTTCCACATCATCCCCGTCCCCTACGACGCCACCAGCACCTGGCGCAAGGGCGCAGACGCCGGCCCACGCGCGATCATCGAAGCCTCCGCGACTATCGAGTGGTACGACATCCAGACCCGATCCGAACCCCACCACCTCGGCATCGCAACCCACGATCCCATCACCCACGATGGGCCGCCCGAAGAACTCGCAGAGTTGGTCGAGGCTGCCGCCAGCGGCATTCTCGACCGTAAGCAACTCCCCATCCTCCTCGGCGGCGAGCACTCGGTCTCCATCGGCGCAATCCGCGCCGCCGCCAAGCACTATCCGGACCTCACGACCCTCCAGATCGACGCCCACGCCGACACCCGCGAGAGCTACATGGGCTCCGCCTGCAACCACGCGTGTGTTATGGCCCGCGCCCGCGAGGTCAGCAAGATCGTCCAGGTCGGCATCCGCAGCATGGATCTCGACGAGACCGCCGCTCTCGACGACAGGCGGGTGTTCTATGCCCATGATATTCTCGACGATCGCAAGGATGGTTGGATTGATCGCGTGTGCGAACTGCTCACGCCGAGCACTTATGTCACGATCGACCTGGACGCTTTCGACCCGGGCATCATGGCGGCGACGGGTACCCCCGAGCCCGGCGGGCTTTCCTGGCGCCATGTCAACAAGCTGCTCGAAGCGATTTCAACGAGAACCACGATTGTCGCGTGCGACGTGGTCGAGCTGTGCCCGCGCGATGGTCTCTACGCGTGTGACTTTCTCGCGGCCAAGCTGGTGCATCGGCTGATGGCGATCATCGCGTGCTCGCGCGGCGTGCCCTGAGAAGAAGAAACAGAGGGCGGCTGGTTGCCCCCCCTAGCGCCTCTCTCTGGGTCTTGGTTCAGCAGCCGGCGCTGAAGAGATCCAGGTATGCGAAGAAATCGTCGGCGTCGATGTCGCCATCGGCGTCGATGTCCGCCGCCGGGTCGTCGGATGCGAACAGGTCAAGATATGCGAAGAAGTCGTCTGCGTCGAGCACGCCATTGCCATCGATGTCCGCAGGGCACCCGGCCTGGGCGAGATCGGGACGATAGTGCTCGAGGCTGCAGCGGATGCGCCGTGCCTGCTCGGGGCTGAAGTTATCCATGCAGATGTCGTCTGAATAGTCCATGTAGTTGTGGAACGGCGCTGGGCGCCCGCACTGGTTGCGACCGCCGGGGCAGCCGAAGGTCGGGCTGTTCATGGGGTTGGTGTCGCAGATGCGGTCGCCGGTGTTGTAGCAGGCGTCTGTGCCGCAGCCGTTGTCGAAGACGTGCCAGAGGCCGAGGTAGTGCCCCATCTCGTGGGTTGTTGTGCGTCCGAGGTGATAGGGAATGAACGGGGCGTCGCGCCCGAAGGTCGAGTGGAGAACGACGATGCGGTCGCGGGCCTGCCCGGCGAGCCCGCCCTGGGGCAGGTCGGGGACATAGCCGAGCGCGCCGCTGGCGTTATTCGTATAAATGTTGCAATAGCGGTTGGTGTCCCAGTGCAGGGTGTCGTAGTACCGCCCGCCGTCGTTGTACCAGGTGTCGTTGGTGGAGTAGGTGATGCCGTCGGTCGGGTTGCCGTCGGGATCTTCGGTGGCGAGGAAGAACTCGATCTGGATGTCGGTGCCGTTCTCGCCGTTGGAGCCGAAGATCGCCAGAAAGTCTTCGTTGAGCACGTCGATCTGGCTGCGGACGCGGTCCTCGGGGATGAAGCCGGTGCCGTTGGTGCGCTGGATGACGTGGATGACGACGGGGATGCGGAACTTGCCCGTGCTGGGGTCGTACTCACCGGCGGGGTTAGTCGAGTTGTAGGTGCAATCGGCGGGCGAGCCCGCGGGCCCAACGCCGCCGGCGAAGCCATCGAGGATGTTCGCCTGGTCGACGTGGGTCGCGCAGCGGAGTTCTTGATTACGGAAATAGTCGGAGTTGAAGTACTGGTCCCAGGATTCGTATAAGACGCCGTCGGCGATGATGTGGGTGTCTTCGATGACCTCGAAGTCCGGCAGGTCGCGCTGGGCGAGCGCGGGGGTCACGAGGCCAAGTGCGGCGACTATTGCGAGGGTGCGCATGCTCTCTCCTGGTCTGATTGGGTCGGACCGATCCCTCCTGGTCCGAGAATCGGCGGCTCCGGCGTGATCCAGCCAAGGACAACGTACCGGGCGGGGTCCGTCCATGCCACTCTCGCGGCGAATTAGCTGTGTAGATTCACCTGGCGAGGCTCCGGCGCGAGGCCTTCGGGGTTGAGAACTGCCGCCAAGGGCCATCGGGGGACTTCCCGGACCGGCTCGGTCGGAGAACAACCAACAGGCGGCGACACGCGCCGAGCGTGTTGGCTGTCTTTGCGGTAGGCTCGGGGCATGAGTGACATGCTGCAACTGCGTGCGTGGCTGGTGGATTCGGAGCCGGATATCTGGCGGCGGCTGGTCGTCGATCCGCGTCTGACGCTGGAGCAACTGCACACGGTGTTGCAGCACGCTTTCGGCTGGACCGACTCGCATTTGCACCAGTTCGAGGCGGAGGACGGAACGCGTTACGCGCTTCCATCGCCGATGGATGAGACCTTTGGTGAGCCGGGAATCGACGAGCGGAAGGTGTCCCTTGGCGAGGTGTTCGATCAAGAGAAAACGACGATCGCCTATGAGTACGACTTTGGCGATTCGTGGATTCACGGCGTGCGCCTGGAAAAGCGCATCGAGAGCGAGACCGTTGAGACCATACCCGGAGCAAGCGCCAGGGGCGCAAAGCGTGGCGGACCCGCGAAGCCCCGCGCGGCGATATGCATCGAGGGCGAGCGGAACGGCCCGCCGGAGGACTGCGGCGGGGTGTTCGGCATGTACGACCTGATGCAGGTCAAGCGCCTGGCGCCTGACGCGCGGTCCGAGGACGACGAGGACCTCCTCGAGTGGCTCGGTGACTGGGACGAGGAGCGATTCGATCTCGTAGAGATCAACAAGGCGCTGGCGAGAATGCGGGTGAAGAAGGCGTTCGCGGGGCGGTGATGGCTCTACGCGGGTGGCTGCGCGCGGGGTGATGGTGGTGCGGCCATTTCCTGGCATGTCAGCGCAAGGCGCGACGCTGGTGGGCGAGCCACGAGTGGCACGGGCGAGGTGGGATTTGGCACAACGTGGTTCCGCACTGGTGGGCGAGCCACCAGTGGCACGGGCGAGGTGGGATTTGGCACAAGGTGGTTCCGCACTGGTGGGCGAGCCACCAGTGGCACGGGATTGGTGCAGGAGCTTGGCCGCGGCTTTGAGCTGGGTCTCGTGAGCGCGGAGTTGCTCGGCGGGGTTCATGGGTTCGGCGGGGGCTGTTGTTGGCTCGCGGATTCTTGAAACACGGAGGGCCACGGAAGGGCCACGGAGGGGAGGAGAGGGTTTGGGTCATGGGAAGCCGGTTGGGATGGGGTCGAGTTGGAGGTTGGTGATTCGCCAGGGGGGTTTGTTT
>CBDVAM010000007.1:0-58047 GCA_965371965.1 uncultured Phycisphaerales bacterium | reverse complement strand
GAGCCGCAGGGCGTAAGCACGCGGACTCTCCAAAACGGAGCCGCAGGGCGTAAGCACGCGGACTCTCCAAGACGGAGCAGCAGGGCGTAAGCACGCGGACTCTCCAAAACCGAGCCGCGAGCGCAAACTCGCGATGGATCGCCCAACAACCCTTCACGTCCAACTCTACAACAAACGCCCGATAGAGGGCGGGGCAGATCCGACGCTCGTCCCTTCCCAAACCCGCGCCACCAGGGCCGACGCTCGACGGTTCCAATAGGAAAAACACTGGTGGACAAGCCACCAGTGCCACGAGGACCAGGATCCCAGAAGACGCGCAGTGAGGATGGTCACTCCACCATCGAGTCGCTCAACCGGCTTCCCGCTAGCACGAACCGCACGAGTCGTCCTCGTCAATCACTTCTGCATAGATGGTGTTGCACTTGATGATCAGTGAGCCCTCGGCCAGGATGTCCGAATTAATCACACCACCGCTCGGCGGACTGCCATCTGTCACACAGGAGAAATCTCCCGTCGTCCGCACCGTCCCGAAAAAATTCATCGTCCCACAGTTTGCGACCGAGAAGTCGCCGGTGAGTCCTGTGCAGAGAATCGTTCGCCTGAAGTTGATTGTGGCGTTGCTGCCAGAACAGGACCAGCTACCTGATCCCAAGAGTGGCAAGTTGGATCCAAACTCAGCGGTGCCGGTCGTGTTTGTTACCGTGCCATTGTTCTTGAGCGTTCCAGGCCCGGTCACAAGTCCGGTCTGAACCTTGAGTGTGGTGCCGCTGCCGATCGTCAGAGTCTTGCCAGAAGAAACTGCAACTTCTGCGTCCCCACCGTCGTCAAGTACGAGGATCTCTCCTGTCCCGGTAATAGATAGAGAAGCGGTAACTGATAGCTTCGCAATCATCCCCAAATTATCACTCCTGACCTGCAAGAGCCCATCGACCACATGGGTCTCGGTGCTGGAAAGGATGATCTCTCCTCCATCTGCGGCTCCCAGCGCGCCAAGAGCTTTGACTTCTAGAGCTTGAGAGCTGCCGGAATACGATCCGTCGATGGTCAGGGCTTTCGCCACAACTAGGCTGATAGCCGTGGAGCCGTCGCCGATGATCAACTCGCCGATGGTTTCATCCTGAATCAAACAAAGTGGTCTTGCCGTAACTAGAGCCTGATCGCCCGCCCCCGGATGACCCGTCGTATCGCTCCATGTCTCGGTATCCTCGTCGAAGATCTGCCACACATCCGTATCGTGCCAATTCCCGGAGTTGTGGCGTGTCCGGTACCGATCTCCCGCCACACCAGTCGCCGAACAAACGCAAACAAACGCCGAGATCATAAATATCCGATTCATCAACATTCTCCTTTCGCTCGATCCCGCCTCATGCGAAACCGTTCCATGGAAATACGGTAGCGGACGTTTGCGTATCCGTCAAATCAAGGCCAAACAAAAACCGGTCAACCATGTTCCAGGTCGGAACAACTCTGCATGGTCGGATCTCTTGACCCGCACGAAAAAAACCGACCGCTCAAAGCGGTCGGTGGCACAGGTTGCTCTTCAACTCTCTGTCTGGTCAGCGAACGCTGGTCACGACCATCGCGTCATTCGACCCGATAATCAGCGGCACCATCCGATCCTCCGGCAGCTTGAGCGCGCCCATCAGGCTCGCCGCCGCCGTCGCCTCCAGCCCGCTCGTACTGATCGCAACGCCGATCAGACGCTCGACCTGCCTGGACTCCAGGAGATTGCCGAACCGCTTGGCGCTGTTCTCAACGTGCCCCAGAAGCTGCACTCGCTCGATCCCGCCCGCGTCCAGGGCGCTCTCCATCATCGCCACCTGCACACGCTGCTGGTTGATCCAGCTCAGGACTTCGGCGACCTTGAACCGCACGCCGCCCTCGGTGTCGCCCAGCGTCGCGACCAGCGGCAGGGCCGCGTCGGCGACATCGAACACCGCGTTGCGGGCGATCGCCAGGTCTCGCATAGCGTCCAGCGAGCGTATCGCGTAGACCGCCGCCTCCTCTGGCCCGATCGTGCCGCCCGAGGCCTCTTCCACGAGCGCCCGGATCGAGTTGCGAAGCTCGCCCTCGGCGATCGCACTGCGCCGCACGGCGACCATCGGGTTGGCCGCCAGCCGCCGGCGGATCACCTCAAAGCCCTGCCCGGTCGCCAGCGCCAGCACCGGCGTTGCCACCAGACGCGCATCGGCGCGGATCTCATCAATAGTCGGGCGGACCTGATCGCTCTCCACGTCCAGCAGGATCACGTCCACGCCCGGCAGATCGTTCATGGGGGTCTGCATCGCCGCCAGGCTCGCGCCCGCGATCGACTCGTACCCCTCGCCCTCGAGGATCGCGCGGAGCACGCCCGCCCGCTCGGTATCGGTCGTGATCACCAGCCCCACCCGACGCGAGGCGTCGCGGATCGCGCTGGAAAGGATCGGCACCACCCGCTCGGCACCCTCGAAGTTCCGCTCGGGCTGGGTCTTGGCCAGCGCCAGCGATGCCTCATACTGCACGCGACGGTTCGGATAGCTCAGCGCCTCGATCAACGGGCGTCGATCGCGAGCGCCCAGCTCGTCCTGGAACAGGATCGGGTTCTGCATGTCCGTCGAGCCCGCGACCCGCTGGATCGCGCGAATCGCGTCCATCGCCAGGGGCGTGTCCGAGGTATCCAGAGCCCGCCCCAGCACCCACTGGCACTTGTCCACGCCCGAGCCGGTCGCAAACCACATCGCCTCCTTCTCGTCGGCACCGTACAGCGGATTGTCGTACCCATCGGGCGAGTCGATCTCGCGAGAGAAGTTCGACGCGATCCACAGCGCGTGGGCCGGGTTGTTCTGCGCCCGAAGGCCGAGCGAGCGGCTGGCAAGCCTCATCGTCATCGCCTCATGGAAGACCTCGGTGCGGATAGCCGTCGCCGCCAGGCCCGAGCCCGGGATCGCCGGATCGAAGTCCCACACAAGCTGGAACTCCTCGCCGGGGAACGCGGTGACCTCGCGTTTTTCCGCGTAGTAGCGCTCGGCTAGGTCATAGAACCAGTCCGCAACGTCACCCCCGCTTGCCCGACCGGACAGGCGAACCTGGACCGCCCGCTCGCACGCGATGCGGACATTCTCTGAATCGGTCTGCACGCCCAGATCTCTGACAAACGGCAGCCAGGTGTCATACTCGATCTGCGACATGAGATTGACCACCAACTCCTGGCGAGCCTCGCCCAGCCCCGGCAGTGCCGCGACCAGCGGCATCACCGCATGCTGGCCCATGTCCCGCATCACCCGCCGAGCCCCATTGCGAAGCACAAGGTCGTCGCCCTGGACAAGCGCACTGAGAAGTTGCGGCATGGCGTACTCGCCCGCCGACACCAGCCGCTCGCGCCCGATAATCATCTGGCGGAGCGTCCCGGTCAACAGTTCGATATTTCTTTCGATCTCCCTCGGGTCGCGGGCACGCGCACGCCTGCCATCCTCGAACAGCTTGTCCAGCTCCTCGGCGATCCGCCGAAGCCCCGGACGGTTCAGGGGGCGTCGAGCGAAGATGACCGCGTCGGTGAAATCATCACCCCGCAGCGCGTCCTCGACGAGGGCGACGAACTGCCGCGGGTCCAGCCCGCGATCGAGCAGTTGCTGCCCAAAGTCCGCCGCCAGCTCGTGCTGGTCGATCCTGACGTAATGGACAAAGTCCTGGACAAGCTCAGACTCGCTGGGCTCATCCTGGGCGAGAGCCGGAAGTCCGAGTACACCGACCAGAAGGGTCACGATCATCCGCTGAATCTGTTGCTGCACAGCCGACTCCCGAATGTGTCCGAGGTGAGGGCGTCCTACCGGAGGCATTCGCCTCCCCGCACGCGTGGGTATCCGTCCCATACGCCTGAAGCACGGGCATAGATCCGCCGCGTCCCCATGGGGCGATAGGGTAGCAGGAAGCGAGCCCCGAACAAGCCCCGCGTCCCTTGTGTGTGTCCGAGAACTCGCAATTCTCCCCGCCCCATGTCCGAGAAGCCGAACTTCTCCCTGCCAGATGCCCCGACCGTCAAGACTACCGCCCTCACAGCCGATTGTCGCTCAGACCGTGGCCCCAGGGGACCTCTCCTCCGGCGGCATCCCTTGTGCGTGTTCCCCGAGGTCTGATGATGCCACAAGAGAAGGACGTACTCACCACCGGCGAGGTCGCAAAGATTTGCAACGTCGCCCCCCGCACCGTCTCCAAGTGGTTCGATTCGGGCCAGCTCAAGGGCTACCGAATCCCGGGCTCCAAGGACCGCAGAATCCCCCTGGATGAGCTCACCCGCTTCATGCGCTCCCACGGCATCCCCATGCAGGGTCTCAGCTCCGGCAAAATCCGAGTGCTCATCGTCGATAGCGACCGAGAGGTCGTCGCCACCCTCGACCACGTCCTGAACGAACAGACAAACTACGAGGTCGCCACCGCGACCAGTGCCTTCGAGGCCGGCCTCGCCTGCGAGCGGGTCCGCCCCCATGTCATGCTGCTCGACGTGCATATGCCCGATTCTGACGGGCGTCAGATCGCCGAGCTTGTCCGCGCCAACGACAACCTCCAGATGACCCAGATCATCGCCATGAGCGCAAAGCTCACCGACGGACAGGCCCACGCCCTCCGCCCGGCGGGCTTCCGCGACTTCCTCAAAAAGCCCTTCCAGGTCCGCCAGGTCGTCGAGTGCATCGAGCGAGCGACGAATATCGCCGCCTGAGTCCTGCGCCTCGCTCAGAAATGCAAGCGGAAGACCAGGCCGACGCTCACGTCGCGCTCCAGCCGATCATCCACCTCCTGCAAGATCGGAAGCTGGACCGTCGCCTCGATGGTCCAGGTGGGCATCACGAACTGCACGCCCGGCGAGAGCATGAGCTCGTGGTCGCCCCCGGTCTCATAGAGCCCGTTGAGCTCGAGGACGCCGTAGAGCGTGTTGGGAACCCCGTCGCCGAACGACTCGGGCAGCAGGCGATAGGTGTACGCCAGGTCGTAGCGAAGGCGATCGTCGGAGTCTGAGTCGGTGTCAAAGGTCCAGATGGCGTCGGCGCTCAGGCCGTGGCGATCGGCGGCGAGCGTGCCCACCACGCCCACGATCGGATTCACCGACTCGCCGGAGAACGGCTCGTCGTAGGTCGGGATCTCCACGCCCCCCAGGCCCGCGAACCGCAGGGTGCTGTTGGTCCCGAAGTCGTCGCGGTAGAGCCGTCCCTTGGCCATCAGCTTGAGATCGCCCACGCCGAGATCGTCGCGGTCGCCGGCGGGCCCCTCGAAGTCGCGATATCGAAGCGGCACGTTGAAGATCAGCGTCCAGCGGTCGTACACCCCATGCACGATCGTCGTCGAGGCCCCGTACACCGACGCCTCGCGCCCGGCGTCGGTCGGGTCGCTCAGGCTGGTGAAGCGGAACTGCTGGCGGACGATCGTCGTTCCCGTCGCCGGCTGGAGGGCCGCGTCGGAGTTGATGCCCTCTTGCGCCCTCGCCGTGGCGCAGGCGATCAGGCACACCAAGGCCCCCGCCCGTGCGCCGGTCATTGCGCCCCCTCGGGCATCTCGATCGAACGCAGCGTGAACCCGCTGGATTCGACGGCCTCGCGGAGCTTCGACTCGCTCGCAGGAGCATTCTCTAGCAGAAGTACGTCGGCTTGGCCTCGACCGAGGCTGATGCTCACGTTCTGGACACCCATCACCCGCTTGAGCGACGATTCCAGGTTCGTGGCGCAGAATGGTCAGGTCATGCCATCGACGCGAAGCACGGCGGTGTGAGCGCGGTTGAACGCTATCTCTTGCCCTGGCTGGTCACTCTCGCCTTGGGTCTGGTCTGTTCCAGCGCACCCGCCGAGCAGGACAATCGCACCCGAAATCGCAAGAACAGTTCGCATCAACGCATCCTCCAAGCTCATCAACCGGACGTAATCGGTCCCAGGAACAGTCGCGCCCAAGCGTAGAACGCGCAGGCCCCTCGCGTATTGGATTCGCTTGTCTCAGTGGCAGCCGGGTCCGCCCTTTGACCCGCCGAGACCCTTTCGCGACCCATCCAGCGGCTTGCGTTCGAGGGTGAGCGTCGCCCGCCTCCCCGGCTTCTTGGGCGATTGCCTCAGAATCCGACGCCAGGGCACGATGGCCCGCACCAGCCACCCCATCGCCACGGTCGCCAGCAGCGTCGCCGCCCAGAACTGCCAGTCTGAGATAGGAAATGGCGACACGGTCGTGTTGAGGGTGGCAATGGGCAATAGGCAATGGGCAATGGGGCCTGCGGCAATGGGGGTCGCGAGTTGCGCGAGGGCGATGAGCACTACAGCACCTGTCCGATAAGAAACGCCGCCGCGTACGCCATGCCGCACATCCACACGAGCTGCAAGAACGCCCATCTGGCCCCGCCGGCCTCGCGAGCGGTCACCGCCAGCGTCGGCAGGCACTGCATCGCCAGAACGTAATAGACAAACAGCGACCAGCTCACGCTCACGGTGAACACCGGCGTGCCGTCGTCTCGCTTGCCCTGGGCGATGCGCTCCAGCACGCCCACATCGCCCGGGTCCACGTCCGCATCGCCCAGCATCAGCACGGACATCGTCGTGACAAAGACCTCGCGGGCCGCGAAGCTCGCCAGCACCCCCACCGTGAGCTGGCGGTCGAACCCCAGCGGCTCGAACACCGGCTCAACCACCCGCCCCAGCCGCCCCATGAACGACTCACGGGCCTGATGGCGGGCCGCGATCATGTCGGCCTCTGTGCGCAGCTCGTCCGCTCGCTCAACCACGCCGCTCCCGACATCATCGCCATCGAGAACCGACGCCTGTTCCCGAAGATCGGTCGCCGCCGAGGGCACTGCGGCCTGCGGATACGCCCCGAGCCACCACAACGCGATCGAGATCGCCAGGATGACCGTCCCAGCCTTCTTGAGAAACACTAAGCCTCGCTGGTACGCCGCAACGCCCGCGGTCCGCAGGCTCGGCACGCGATAGTCGGGCAGTTCCAGCACCATCGAGCGGCTCTTGCCTCTCAGGATCGTCCGGCGGGCGATCAGCGAACTCAGCAATCCCGCCACGATGCCAAGCACATACCCGCCCGTGAACGCGATCGCCTGCACCGCGGGCCGCCCCGGGAACAGGATCGACACCAGCAGGATGTATACCGGGATCCGGGCCGTGCAGGTCATGAACGGCGCGACCAGGATCGTCGCCAGGCGATCGCGCCGATCGGGAATCGCCCGGGCCGCCATGATCCCCGGGAGCGCGCAGGCGTGGCTGGAAAGCAGCGGCACGAACGCGTGCCCGCTCATCCCGAACGGCCTCAGCACGCGGTCCATGACGAACGCCGCCCGCGCCAGATACCCCGTGTCCTCCAGCAACGCGATCAAGAAGAAGAGCATGAATATCTGGGGAAGGAAGATGAGTGTCGCCCCAACGCCGGCGACGACACCGTCGGCAAGCAGGTCGCCCAGGATGCCGTCGCCGAGGACCGAATGCACGCCCCCGGCGACGACCCCGAACAGCCCGTCGATCCACTCCATGGGCCTTGCGGCGACCTTGAAGATGACCCAGAACAGCCCGGTCATCACCGCCGCGAACCCGACCAGACCAAGGATCGGATGCGTGAACGCGCGATCGAGGCGATCGGTGAAGCTCTGGCGGTCGGCGTCCTCGCTCGCCTTGAAGACCTCGACGCTGAGCGCATCGACCCAGCCCTGGAGGGCCTCCTGGTCACCCGCCGGGCCGTTGGTCGCGATGCGAGGCTCGCTGAGGGCGGCACGCAACGCGTCCAGCCCCTCGCCGGTCCTTGCGCTGCACACGACCACCGGACATCCGAGGATCTCGCCGAGGCGTTCCTCGTTGCCGTGGATCCCGCGTCGTCGTGCAACATCAACAAAGTTGATCGCGACCACCGTCGGCAACCGCCTGCGCAACGCCTCACCCAGCATCCCCAGACTCTTGGGCAGGTTCGTCGCGTCGAGCACGACGCACACCGCGTCGGGCGCCTCAGCCGGCTCGCCGCGCGGCGCCATCTCGCCCGCGAGCACGCGCCGGCACAAGACGCTCTCGGACTCCTGGGTCTCCATCGAATACACGCCCGGCAAGTCGATCAGCTCGATCCGACCACCCTTGGGAAACCCGATGCGAGCTTCCTGGGTCGTGCCGGGAAAGTTGCTG
This sequence comes from uncultured Phycisphaerales bacterium, assembly GCA_965371965.1. GTDB lineage: Bacteria > Planctomycetota > Phycisphaerae > Phycisphaerales > UBA1924 > S146-42. Next base: position 49,927 of record CBDVAM010000007.1, on the reverse strand, counting down.
GTCTTCAATCGCACGCCGCAGAGGCGGTTGAACAGCGTGGTCTTGCCGGTATTGGGATTGCCGATCAATGCGATCCGCTGGGGGCGCGTGCTCGCGCGACTCGTCGCTGCGCTCGCCTCGCCGGTTGTCATTGCTCGATCGCGACCATGACCCGCTGGGCGACATGGCGGCTCACGCCGATCCGCCGGCACATCCCCGGCGCGCACGCGACCTCGACGATGCAGGGTTCACCCGGTCGGCACACCCGGATCGACGCACGCTCGCGCAGCCCCATCGGACTCAGCGACTGCGCCTCGCCATTGTCCAGCGATATCGAACACACCGTCCCACGAGCGCCGCGGGCCATCTGGTCCAGCGGCACCCGGACCGGCTCGCCACCGCCTGATTCCGCCACCGAGTTCGGGCCTGCGTCAGTCATCGCCGATTCTCCACGCGCGAACACGAATCCCGCGCTGTGAGAGTAGGCCAACTGAGACTCGTTCTCAACACTTGCCCGCAGGATCCCGTCCCATTGAAAAACTCACACGACAACCGGTCATCGTCGGCTGTCTGGTTGTCCTAGGGCTGAATAGCGCCGAGATTCACTTGCCGCCGCCCTACATTCTGGTTCCTCCCCCGCCCTCGCTCGCGGCGACCAGCCCGATCGCCCCGAGGGCACGATTCTCGGGTGGAGGTGCAGAGAGTGAACCGTTCAATATTGATCGTTGTGTCGGTGGGCCTGCTCATATTCCTGGGTGGGTGCGTCTCACAGGAGGACCTGGTCAGGCTCCAATCCAGAGCCGAGCAGTTCCGCCAATCGGTCCGCCAGGACATCGATCGGTTCGCGGGCGTCGTCCAGGCCCTGCCCGCGGACGACCCGGCACGCGCCGACGCCCTCGCCAGGCTCCAGGAACTCCGGGCGGTCGATGCGACGATGGAAGCCGCGATCACCCGCGTCCAGGCGGTGCTCGACGAGTCCGCGAGCCCCTCGGACCCGATCTCGCAGCTTGTCGGCTGGCTGGCGCCCTGGCTGCCAGAGCCCGTCCGCACACCCGCGCTGCTCTCTTCGGCCCTGCTGGTCAGCGTGGTGCGCGGGCGTCGCCTGAAGGAGGGTTTTCGATCCGTCGTGAAGGGCTTTGATAGGGTCCTGAAAGACGACGAGGCCTTTTCCCAAGGGTTCAAGCGCAATGCGCCGACATTTCGGGCAACCCAGACACCTCTCGCCCAGCGACTTGTAGACTCGATGAGCAGGCGGAACTGACCCGCACCCGGAGGATATCCATGTCCCGACGAGCGTTCACGCTGATCGAGCTTCTTGTCGTCATCGCGATCATCGCGACGCTCACCGGGATCCTCCTGCCGGCGATCGGCGGCGCACGAGAATCCGCCCGCAGGCTCAAGTGCATGACCAATCTCAGGAGCCTCGGGCAGGGATTCGCGATGTACATGGACAGCAACGATTACGTCCTGCCCTACGTCCCGCCGCTCGGCGCCATCGGGCGCGACGGCGGGCTGGGGACCGTCCCCGACGATTATCTGATCGAGGACCTCTTCCGGGCACTACAGGATTACATCGACATCGCCGTGCCGATCAAGGACCCAGATGAACCCTACTACAGCTTCGTCAGCGAGGTCTTCCGCTGTCCGTCGGATCTGGTCGGCACCGACGAGCAGACCGACTACGAGCCGGTCTGGCGCTCGGCGGGCACGAGCTACGTCTACGACGCCGGGGCGCTCATGGTCGGCGTCGAACTCTTCCGCATGAGCGACGACCCCGCAAAGTTCGTCACCAGGCTCTACGAGAATCGACCGGACATCAAGGATGGCTTCCCGGTGCTCTCCGATGGCGACGGCTGGCACAAGAAGAACCCGACCTCCCCCAACGACGGCAAGAACGCCCTGTATTTCGGCGACTGGCATGTCGACTGGCACACCGGCGACGATCTCTAGCCCGGAGTTTCCCATGGACCCGCTTCTGATCAACACCGATGCCCCCCCGCCCAAACGCAAGCGAGCCAACTCGTCGCGTGATTCGCTGAATCGCGTGGGCGAGACAATCGTCTACGGCCCCTGGCGCACGCCCGATCGGCGCTGGATCTCCGGCTCGATCCTCGCGACAGCCCTGGTCATCGTGGGGGTCTGGGCCTTCTTGACGCTCCGCCCGATGCCCAAGCCCGACGCCGCGACCGACGGGATCGAGCGGGTCTTCGGCTACGCGCTCTTGCAAAAGGAGTTCAACAACCTGCCCATCGAGGAACGCCTGGAACTGGTCGGCCAGATCGTCCAGCGCGTCAAGAGCATGAACCAGTCCGACTCGCTCATGCTCGCCAGCTTCGCCGCCGGCATCCAGGGCGCCGCCCGCGACCAGCTCCTCGAGAACACCGCTCGCCTGATGATGGATACGGCCGACATGATGGCGACCGGCTACACCAACGTCGCTCCCGCAGACCGCGAGCGGTTCCTCGATGACGCCTTCATCAGGCTCACCGAGATCGCCGCGGCTCTGGGCGGTGAGGAGATCGATGAGCCCCGCGAGGAACGCCTCGCCGACGCCCGCGCCCAGGCCCAACGCGATCAACAGCAAATGGACCGGCGCCCCATGTCCATGCGACAGGCCGGGCGTGCGTTCCGCTTCATGGACGGCGACATGGGCCAGCACTCCTCGCCCCAGCAGCGCGGGCGGGTGACCGTGTTCATGCGGGACATGGTGCGAAATCTGCGAGGCCAGGATATTGCGACGGGCAAGCCCAAGGGCGGGGGATGAAGCCTGACGCGTGCCACCAACCGCTGCTCTGAGCGGTTGGTGCTTCCTACCGAATCACAGCTGTCAGTTCAATCGTCCGCGCCTCCCCACTCTCCACCGCGACCACCCACGCCACCTCCCCCGGCACACACACGCCCGCGTCATCAAAGCAGTACCCAAAGCTCAGATCGATCCGCAGCCTATCCCCTTGCTCGATCGAGCCCACCGGGAGCGTCACCATCACCGGCAATCTCGGCGTCGCCAGCGTTTTCTGCACAATCGTCGCACGCTTGGCGTCCCGCTCGCGCACGACGCGCACCTGCATCGGGTACTCCGGATTCGCCTTCGCGCCCTCGGGCAGCACCGCAGTAAGCGTCAGCGTTATCTCCCCACTCGTATCGAGAGCAATCGCCTGCTTCTCAGCCGCCTCTACCACTTCCGCCCCAACAGCCCCATTGCTCAACCCGTCGATCATCACCTCGCGCCACCCACGCCCCGGCACGTCCACCATCACCACGCGATGATGATTCGTGTCCGCGATGAACAGACGCGCCTGCCCATCGGCCTCGCTCGCAAGGTCTATCCCGCCGGGCTCTGCGAGGGCAAGATCCACCGCCGAGTCGCCGCCGACCGAGCCCTCGCCCAGCCACTGACCAACCACCCGCTCATCTGGGTTCAACACCTTGATCTTGCTGTTGTAGGTATCGCCGATGAGCAGACGGTCACCCTCCTCCTGGGGCCAGACCGCGACGCCCAGGGGGTGTTGCAGGCGCGCATCGGGATAGATCCCATCGACGTCGCCGAAATCGAAGAGCCCGGTGCCGATGAGTGTTCGCACAACGCCCGTCTCTCGCGTCTGGCCCAGTTCGAGCGTCCGGATGGCACTGGTCTCGCTGTCGGCGAAGTACAGGGTCTTGCCGTCGCTCGCCAGTGCGAGCCCCGACGGCTGGGCGAGCTGCGCCTGCATCGCCGGTCCGTCGATGATGTTCTCATAGCTCGAGCCCGCGAGCAATCTGGCGACATGCGAGTCAAGATCCAACTCCCAGAGCTGGTGCGTGCCCGCCATCGCGATATACAGCGTCGCGCCATCTGCTGACAGCTCGACATCCCAAGGCGAGGCCAGCGGCTGCTCGCTCCCGGCACGCCCGCCGCGACGGTCACCGCCACGCTCACCTGTCCCAGCAACTGTCGAAACAACGTAGCTCTTGAGATCGATTGTGCGGATCGCGTGGTTGTTCGTATCGGCCACATACAACAGACCGTTCGCGAATGCCATGCCCTGCGGGTCGTGGAACTTCGCCAGGGCGGCATCCCCATCGACGAGCCCGGGCTCGCCCGAACCAACGATCCGCACTACTTGCGATCGCCCCTCGTCGTCGGGATAGGTCGCGAGGATGACACGATCGTTGGATGAGTCAGCGATCGCCAGCCAGCCGCGATCGGCGTCTCCCGTGGGAGCCATCGCCTCGACCTTGCCCGGATACCGCAGCCCGCTGGCACTGCGCACATGGCCATCAAGCTTGGGTTCAAACCGCTCGCTCGCCAGTGTATCGTTGAGCTTGGCTTCTTCGAGCGCCGCCTGGATGGTCTGGTCGAGCAGATCGCGCTGCCCTTCGCCCGTGGCGACCCCGACGACATTCCCATCCGCACCCACAACAACGAAGCTCGGCCAACTCCGAATGCCGAACCGACGCCAGACTTTGCGCCCGTCGTCGATGACCACGGGGTGATGGATGTCGTAGCGGCGCATCGCGTGGCGGACGCTCTGGCGGTCGCCTTCTTCGGCGAACTTCGCCGAGTGGACGCCGATGACCACGAACGGCTCGTCGGCGTACTTCTCTTCCAGATACTCCAGGTCGGGCAGGACGTGCATGCAGTTGATGCAGCAGTAGGTCCAGAAATCCAGGAGCACGACGTGCCCCTTCAACTCCTCGGAGAATCGCAGCGGGCGGTCGGTATTCAGCCAGCCGAGATTCGGTTCGAGCTCGGGCGCCGCCGGCCCGCTCTGGGCCATCGCACTGCTCCCAGAGAACAGCGCCGGCACGATCGTCACCACCAGCAGCGCGATCACGAAGAATACGCCGAACCGGATCGCCCGCTTGTTTCGCCTTGCCATCAGGATCTCCTGACCCATCCTACTTGGTCGAGGGCCTCAAGTTCGGATTCCATTCCACTGTGGTTTGCTCTACACTGGGCCACAGAGCTGATATCGCCCGCACGCCGACCCCATGGGACCCGCGATTCGGGGTCCCCAAAGAGGCCCGAGGGGGGCCACAACCGAGGATCGACACATGCCCATGAACAAGCCCAGCACACGCCGAGAGTTCGTCAAATCCTCCGCCGCCCTCGCCGCGGCGGCCTCGATCGCGCCCGCTCACCTGCACGCCTATGTCGGAGGCAGCGACTCCCTTCGCGTCGGCATCGTCGGCGCAGGGGGCAGGGGCAAGGGCGCGTGCCGCGACAGCCTGACCTCCTCCACCGGGGTCGAACTCGTGGCCATCGGCGATCTGACCATGGATATCGCCCGGAGTGCCCGAGACGTGCTCAAGGGGACAGACGTGGGCGAGCAGGTCATGGTCGACGACGGCTCGCTATTCGCCGGGCTCGACGCCTACCAGGAAGTCATCCACCATCCCAAGGTCGATATCGTGATCCTGACCACCTCGCCGGGCTTCCGCCCGATGCAGCTCGCCGAGGCGGTCAGAGCTGGCAAGCACGTCTTCATCGAGAAGCCGGTCTGCGTAGATCCCGCGGGATACCGCTCGTGCCTCGAGAGCGCCCGCATCGCCGACGAGAAGGGCCTGGTCGTCGTCGCCGGCACCATGTTCCGGCGTCAGAAGAGCTACATCGACGCGATCAAGCAGATCGAGCGCGGCGCGATCGGCAAGCGCCTCAGCGGCACCGCCCGCTACTGCTCCCAGGGAATCTGGTATCGCCCCCGCCAGCCGGGCATGACCGACCTTGCCTATCAGCTCATGAACTGGTACCACTTCACCTGGCTCAGCGGCGACCAGATCGTCGAGCAGGCCGTCCACAACATCGACGCCATCTGCTGGGCCATGGGCGGCCCGCCCACCAGCGCCTACGGCAACGGCGGGCAGTTCACCCGCCCCGCCGACAGCGAGATCTACGACAGCATGAGCATCGACTTCAGGTGGGACGACGGGCGCGTGGTCTCGTTCATGTGCCGCCAGATCCCCGGCTCCAAATCGGACGTTTCCAACATGATCGTCGGCACCGAGGGCGTCGCGCACATCAATCCCGGCGGCTCGCGCGTCGTCCGCCACGACGGTGAGGTCGTCAGCGAGACCCCGCACTCTGGCCCGTATCCCTACGTCGGCGAGCACGCCGACATGATCCGCGCCATCCGCGACCGCGACCACCTCAACGAGATCGCGCAGGTCGCAGACAGCTCGCTGACGGCGGTCATCGGGCGCATGGCCGCGTACACCGGCCAGGAAGTGACGTGGGACTTTGTGGCCAAGGAATCGACGTTGAAGCTCATGCCTGACGAGTTGACCGAGGACTCGGCGGCGCCGGAGCCGTTCGTACGCATCCCAGGCCGGCATCATCTGACATGACTACATCAGGCATTGTGAACCCAAGGCACTTGCTTGATTTCATCAAGCGAATCTGGCGCGAGCCGGTCGGCGTACAACCCCGAATATCCCAGCCATCCAAGAATGGACAACTCAAGATAGTTCAGACATAACTGAAGAGCTTGATGTCTTGCCAGGCCGTCGACCGCTTGAAGCTGTTTTTGCTTCTTACTTGTAGGATGCACCAATCTGTTTCGCACAAGGGTGACGACTCCAGGACCATCCCCGGCGTTAAAGGAATCGCCAAATGCCCTTATCTCGTCAAAGTGACCAGGAATACTATCGCTCGCACCAAACACCGCCAGCAACAACCGGATCTTGTCGTGCGCCTCTAATTTTGCAAACCCCTGCTCGCTCAGAATCTCCCTGTCCGACACCAGGACTGTCCAAGACATTAGTTCGAGCGCAGCCTGAGCCATGATTATGGACCCTTCAAGTCCCCCTTCGCGACAGTTCGCTTGTCCGTACCACCAGACGGCGTGGACGAGCGAGTCCTTTGTATTTCGATCACTCCACTTGGCTGCAATGTTCTCAAAGAGACCGGACAAATCAACAAACTTGTGCCTGGGTATCCAACTAGATGAATATGTATTCCACCTCGCTACCCTGGGCGCAACCCAGTTTCGCATTTGCACCTCATTGTCGGCGTCTAAGCAGTGCTCCAACACGGGCCCACACTCTGCACCTCGCATTAACGAGAGAAGCACATATACAATTCCCATCTGATCCGAGAACTCATTCTTGCTACGAAGAGGCTCATCAAGCACCAACTCGGCAACATGCGTTATTCCGAAGCCCCCAACCTCTCTTAGCCGACCATTGGTTTCCCTCTGTCGAGGCGCAGGGTCAATTACGAGTTCGACTCCCGGTCTCAGAACCGCTAGTCGACGCCAGAACTCCGTGCTATTGCCGAGCTTGCGTTTTACGTTAAGAGCCCCCTGCAGTTCAACCATGTTTGCAATGCAGAATCTGATTCGCCGTGAGCCCCTGGATTCCCCTGGACCAAACTCTCCGCTAACCAAAAACTTCGCGCGGGCATCTTTAGACGAGGCCCTATATGCCACAAGCGCAGCTGAGCCACATTCAATCGCAGGATCTATTGCAATGTCAAACTCGATATGTGATTCCATAATATTTAGGAACACAAACTCGGCTGCCGGTCGCTTCAACTCAACAACTACTTGTGGATCTGGCATCCAGTTCAATCTCGCTTCACCAGGTCCGGAGATGCCCAACTTCGCGTCCTGTGCAAACACCTTGCCCCGATGGAGGACAATCCCATCATTAACGGAACCGATCTCAACCATTGGTTCGAGTGCTGCATCAATGACATCAGGCATCGCCATTTCGGATTCTAGGCATCCTTGTTAGAGATAGAGCACAGCAACGACCGCGTGAGGGTCAACCTCAAACTCGTTACGCTCCGATATCAATACGAGCTCCCGGTTGATTGCGTGCAAGCGAATGTCTCGACATGGCCGCCTCAAACGGCCATGGTACCAATTATGACTTGGTGGCATGCCCATCAAGCACACTGAGCAGGCTCCGCATCGATCGCAGATAGGCCTCAAACGCCACACGCCCAGAGTCCGTGAGCGAGAACGAGGTGCGCGGCTTCGAGTCCTGGAACTCCTTGTGCATCGAGATGTACCCGGCCTGCTCGAGCTTCTTGACATGCGATGACAGATTCCCGCCTGTCATTCCAGTCTGGGACTGAAGAAACACGAAGTCGGCCTGGTCCACGACCGCCAGGCAGGCGACCACGCTCAGTCGTGCGGGCTCGTGGAGCACCTTGTCAAGAGACGCCACGGCCTTTGCATCGATCGGAAACGCCCGCATCACTCTTGCTCCATCTCTGACATCGCAACGGGGAACTCACGCATGAAGCGGGCCATCATCACGAGCCCGCACGCCGTCACCGCGATCCCGCCGCCAAGCAGCGCCCAACCGGGATGAGCCTCCGCGACGATAACGCCCACGCCGGCGCTCAACATCACCGCCGCGTACCCAACGAATCGAACGAGCCCCAACATGGCCGCACCGCCCAACGACATCAATCCGATCAACGCCGCCGGCAAGCCCGGGATCAGGTTTTGAACGAGCGATGAGTCGCGGGCAGCGTCGCCTCGGGTCAAGTAGAACCCAACGCCGAGGCCGAGTGCCAGCACGCCCAGCCCGATCATCAGCCAATGCCCGAGGCGGAGCCTGGAGCGGCGCATCGCGCTGAAGCGCACCGAGCCGAGCCTCGGCTCGGTGAGCTTCTTTCTGAGGATCGGGTAGAGAAACAGTCCGATCAACGGCGCGAGCGATTGACAGACGGCGGGCCCGGTGAGCCAGAACACGCCAGTGACAAGCAGGGCAATACCCGCCGCAAGATCGAGCGACCCATCCGCCCAATAGCCCTTGAAGACCCTTGATTCCGCGTTCGCCATTGCCATGTGTGCCATCGTGTCCACCCCTTTCTGTGCAACACCAATAAGTCTGCAATACAAACTTATCGTCATCGCAGACATTAATCAAGGGCACCCACGAGGTTTTCTCAAGTACTCGGCCGCCTATTTCGTCCGATAACTGCCCGCTTGCTCTGGGCCGGATCGCCGCGGCTGCCGGATTCAGGGCCTGATCGTGATCCAACCAGCGGCCGTGGGATATATGGCGGCGGCGGATCGAAAGCCAACCGACGCCGGGCTGGACGCCGTCGAGCCCGTATGCTCGCGCGCAGCATCGATCCCACTGATCACCCCACGGTGCCGAAGGGCGCGTCAGCACAGCCCAATCGCGTGCTCCAGTTCGACTCCCACCCCACCCTGCTCTACCACCTCAACCTCGCCCTTGCGCAACTCCCCAATCAACCCCGCCATATCCTCGCGCACCGGCGCTGTAAACGTCATCCGCTCGCCCGTCGCCGGGTGCGTGAACCGCAGCAACGCCGCGTGCAGCGCCTGGCGGTCGATGATTGTCTTGCCATCCGCCTCGAACGCCTTGCCGCCATACATGTCATCGCCGACGATCGGATAGCCGCGATCGGTCAGGTGTACGCGGATCTGGTGGGTTCTGCCGGTCTTGAGTTCGAGTTCCAGGAGCGTGAACTCCGACCGGCTGGAAGCCGTTGGTACCCCAACCGACTCCAACCGATACCGCTCTCGCACCCGGCAGATCGTCACCGCGTGCTTGCCCAAATGGTCGTGGCGGACGACCTGCCTCTCGCGATACCCCTTCGCCCGGTTGGGGTGCGGCCCGATCGGCGCATCGATCACATCGCTATCGGGCTCGAATCGCCCCTGCACCACCGCGAGATACCGCTTCTCGACCGTGCGATCAGAGAACTGCTCGCCGAGCGCCCAGTGGGTCTCGTCGTGCTTGGCGAAGACGATGCACCCGCTGGTCTTGCGATCGAGGCGGTGGACCACGCCGGGACGCTTAAACGCGCTGCCCACGGTGCTGAGCCGTCCCCCACTGTTCTCGATATGCCACGCCAGGGCGTTGAGCAGCGTCCCGCTCTGCTCGCTCTTGGCCGGGTGCACGATGATGTCGGGTCGCTTATTGAGCACCAGCAGATACTCGTCCTCGTAGAGCACGTCGATAGGAATATCCTCGGCGAGGATCTCCTTGCTCGGCGGCGGCGGGATCACCACCTCGACCACATCGCCCTTGCGCAGCTTGGTCGCGCAGCGTGCCGTCCGATCGTTCACGCGCGCCAAACCGTGATCGATCAGGCGCTGGATCCTGCTGCGACTCATGAACCCGACGCGATTGGTGAGATATTTATCCAGGCGTGTCTGGAGATCGCGCTGCAGGCAGAAGCTCAGGCGGACACCCTCGTCCTCGCCCTCGCTGTCTTCCCACGCCCGGCGAAGCGCCGCAGGGTCGACCTTGCCCCCGCTGAGCAACAGCCCGGCGATGCTCGCCTCGCCCTTGTCATCGTTTGGTTCGAGTTCGTCCAAGGCTCAGCCTCTCGCCGAGGCCTCAGCCGCCACCAGAGCCGTCGCCGTCGGAGCCGTCGCCGTCAGTTTCGTCATCGCCGGAATCGCCGTCACCGGAATCGCCCTCGCCGGACTCATCATCCTCTGCGGTTTCCTCTCCAGGCGACTCGTCGCCGGTCCCATCTCCGGCGTCATCGACTTCGCCGGAGGAATCGTCGCCGATAAGGTCGCCAACACCCTCGAGCGCGGCCTGCTCCTCCTGCATCTGGCGGAGGATCTCCTGGATCTGTGCATTGTCAAAGCGATCGATGGGGTCCTGCGTCGCCGGCGGCTCCGGCAGTTCCGCGCGGGCATACAGGCGAGGCGAAACTTCTAACTCCGCCAGCGCCCCACGCATCTCCGCCGCACGCGTCACCACGTCTGTATACCCGTGCTCGCCGGCCAGCGCCTCGACGCGCGTGTACCACTCGCCCGCCTTCTCGAGCTCGCCGCGAGACTCTGCGACCGCCGCCATCCCAAACCCAGCCCCCATCGCGTGGATGGCTAAGTCACTATCGGCGCTGTTCTCGTCGAACACCATCTGGTACTGAGTCTGGGCCTGATCGAGATAGAACGCCCGGTCCTCGTCGCTCAACGCGTCGTCCTGGGTGAGCAGCGTGCCGTCGGGTGCGAGAATCGCGCCCACGACCAGACCCTGGCGGACCGCGCTGAGATACTGGTCCGCCGCGGCAAGGCGCGCCATCGAGCCAATCCCGCGTGTGCCGCCGTGCTTGGATGCGACCGCGAGCATCGCCTCGGGCGTCGGATCGATCGTGAAGACCTCCTGATACTCGCTAAAGGCCTTGTCGATCTGTGCCCGTTGCCACTTGCCGAACCACTGGTTGCCGACGTACAGCCCCAGCGCGATCAGGGCGAGCCAAAGGATGCGGTTGCCCCACTTGTTGAACCAGTTCAGGAAGTTCTGGTCGAACTTGGTCTCTTCAAGCCCGGCCCGTTCCTTGATATCCATCTGTCTTTCGTCCACACCAGCCTCCAGAATCGAGCCACTCGCGAACGAGACTATAGGTCAAGGCGTGCCACCAACCGCTGCTCTGAGCGGTTGGTGCTCCCGCCGAGTCCCCGTGCCACCAACCGCTGCTCTGAGCGGTTGGTGCTCCCACCGAGTCCCCGTGCCACCAACCGCTGCTTTGAGCGGTTGGTGTTCCCACCGAGTCCACCTCGCCCCTTACACCCCCCGCCCTAATCACCTTCCCAGAACTTCCACGCCGAACCATCTTCGATCGCCCGATCCGACACCAATCTCTGTCGGACCATCACCGCCAGCGCATCAAGCCCGTCGCCGGCGAGCGCCGACACCCGCGCATCGCTCTCAAAGCCCGCCTCGCCCATGTCACACCGAAGCGCAACCACGAGCGAATCCCCGTGTATCTCCAGAGGCCCCGCCCCGCTGTCGCCGCACGCCAGCACAAGATCCGCCTCGCCTATGACCCGCCCTGCAAGCTCGCGGGCCATCCGCTCAGACTCCCCCCCGCCCTCGCGCACCCCCGGCGTATCCACATACCGCACCGTCAGCCCGTCCAGATCGAGCATCACTCCGACATGATCGCGCGTCGTCCCGGGCTCATCGCTCACGATCGCCACCGTCCGCCCCGCCAGCGCGTTGAGCAGCGTGCTCTTGCCGATGTTCGCCGCCCCCATCGCCGCCACCAGCGGAGGGTCGATCAGCCTGCTCCGCATCGCATCCAGCGCCGGGTCCGATCGCGCGTCGGCCCGCTCCCATCGCGCCGGCTGATCGAGCAGCAGGTCGATGGCTCGCGGGCTGTGCGCCCTCGCCAGAGCCGCGAGCATCCGCGCCTCGAGCAGCGAACCCGCCTCGGGGTACATCGCTCGAAGGGCCGACCCGGCGCACGCCGACGGCGCCTCGCCGATCCCACCTTTGGTGAGCCCCGCGACGATGGCGTCCACGACCGCCCTGCCCCCGTGCGCCATGAGTTGTACGCACGTCTCGCTCGGGCGCATCACCACGCCGCGATCGACGCCGAGTAGATCGCGCAACAGCACCCGCCCCACGCCGACCTCACCGAGCCCTAGGTGGCGCAGCGCATCGTCAACCCCGTCACCCTCGATCTGGATGATCGCGATCGCGCCGCTCGAACCCCGCGGCGTCACCAACCGCCACGCCGCGTTCAATCGTCGTCCCCGCTCAGAGTCTGGCGGCACGCCTCGTGGATGCCCATCAACTGGAGATCCGCCACGACGTGCTCGATCACGTCGTCGTCACGAAACAGCAGCGCAGCGTCCCCGCCGGTCGCCACGATCTGCGGATAAGCCCCGTATGCCTGGGCATACCGCTCGACCAAGCGATGCACGCCTCCCCTGGCGAACTCCAGCACGCCGAGCATCATCGCAGAGCGCGTGTCCTTGCCCTGGGCCTCCACCACGTCCTCAATCGTCTCGACTAGCGGCAGCACCGGGACCTGCTCGTGCAGGGACCGGAGCATCATCCGCACGCCCGGCCCGATCGCCCCGCCATGGAACACCCCCTCACCATCGACGAAGTCCACGGTAATTGCGGTGCCGGCGTCGACCACGACGCACGCCTGCTGCGCCCGGTTGAACGCCGCGAGCGCACAGAGCAAACGATCGTGCCCGACCGACTTCTCGTCACGCAAGGTGTGGTTGATCGGAATGGGCAGGTCATCGCCGATGCTGTAGACCGGCGAGACCCCCGCCTCAGCCAATCCTGCCGAGATCGCCCCGCTCGCCGAGGGATTGACGCTCGCGATCACGACCGTCCGCGCGTCCGTGTCGCCGACTGCCGCCCTCACCCGCTCAACTATGCCCCCGGCGTCACCCGCGTCCATGGACACCGGATCGTCCAGCTCGCCCTTGGCAAACCGCCCGATCCTCGCCCGGCTGTTGCCCACGGCGACCGCCACGAGGTCCATGCCGCCCTGGTCTGTGATCGGAAGCTCACCCATGGCCCAAGGGTACGAGGTTCGGCGTACGCTTGGCGACGTTGACCCACTGCGAGCTCGACAAGTCGATCCAACGCGTCAAGATCGCCGACATGGCCTTCCCGCTGGGGGTCTACCCCATCGAGACCGTCGAGCCCCGCCAGGGTTTCAGCATGGAGTTCGAGGCCGCCGACGCGGGCTCGGGCGGCGAGTGGGAGGAATGGCCGGATCGCTACGTCTTTGAGGCGATCATCACCGCCGAGCGTCTCAAACCGCTCTGCCGATCTCTGTTCAATCTCTTACCACTCCGTGTTTTTCCGATCATGGACGTGATCGGGCACGACGCGTTTCGTGAGATCGATCCCTACATCGCCTACGACCTCGTCGGGCTCGATCGCTTCCTGGATTCTGTCCAGCGCTACGGAACTTTCCTCTATGAGGACGGCCTCTGCGGCTTCGGAGCCATGTGCGACGACCCCTTCGCGTATTTTTTTCTCGACGAGCACAAGGTCATCACCGTGCGCACGCCCCCCGAGCAGCGCGACGCGGCCGAAAAGATCTTCCAGGCGTTCGATCTCGCCCAGATCGCCGAACCCGCCGGCGCTGACGCCGCCGCCCACGAGCATCGCGGCGTGCTCTACGCGCCCGAGGACCGCCCGGACCTGCTGATCGCCGAGGAGATCGTCGAGCGGGTGTGCGAGGAATGGCAGCTCACGCTGAATATCGACATGGAATCCAACCTGGACGACCAGGGCGAGGAGCTCGGGATCAGCCGCTGGCGATGCCTGGTGAGAGCCTTTGCAGACACCGAACAGGCGAAATATATCGAGTTGTTGTGCCACGCCTCGAGTTTTCGACGAGTCGAGGATATGGCGATTGCGACCAGCTCCGACCTGCTGGTTCGCCAGGATGTGGCGTTCGAGGATCTGACGCTGGTGTCCGCCGACAGGCTGAGCGAGGCCCAGGAGCAGGAGCTTCTCGAGCGATTGAAGCAGCAGGGCGAAACACCGGGAAAAACCCCGAAAACCCCTTCGGAAGGGCATGTGATCGTGGCGCGGGTCCTGGGATCGTGATAAAACTCCACGTGGCGCATCGGGCATTCTCGCGAAGTTGCGACACCCTTGGAAACCCATGGAACTGCCCCGCGTCAGTGAGGGAATAGGTGCGACAGCGGGCGATCGCATCGGTCAGAATCGCGATCTGCCAGGCCAGAACCTGTTTGCGTTCCGGGGTTGAGGGGACTATCTTCTGCGTCCCAACCCGGATGTTTGGCGGCATTGTCCGTCGGAGCGAGAACTCGGATAAATAGGGGGTATGGGTGCATGGCGCACTCGGCCGCGAATCCCCCTCTGGAGAGCCATATGTCGACGACGCGCAGGAATCGTTCGGTATCCGCCCTGCTCCTGGCCGCCTCGCTGACGGCGCTGGGCGCGACCCCGGCGATGGCACAGGTCGCCCCGCAGAGCCCGATCGACGTTGAGCAATCGCTCCTGTCGGTTGCAGAGCTTCTTGAACAGGGCCAGCCGGTCGCGGCTCGCCGATCGCTCATGCGGGTCTTCGACGCCGGTGGAGCGAACCTGGGCGACGCCGACCGCGAGCACGCGTACAAGCTCATGGTGAGCATTCGCAGCGCCGAGCGGGCCCTGAGCCCGGCAGAGCTGAGCCTCCAATACGCCGAGATCGCGCTGACCGAGGGCGATCTGGTGATCGCCGAGCGTCAGGCCAAAGCGGTCATCGACAGCCAGACGCACGACGGCGGGCAGTTGATCCGTGCCGAGCGTGTGCTGAGCGCCATCAATCGCCAGCGTGTGGAGCTCGAGCCCCGAGTCGCGCCCTCGCTGCAACTGGCGACGCAGGATCTGAAGGTCGGCGACGTTGCGCAGGCCAAGGGGCGGGTGGCGTGGATCGCCCGTTCGGGCGTCCGCCTGAGCCCCGAGCAGGGCGTCAGCCTGGGCACCTTGCAGTTGCAGATCATCGCGTCAGAGAACGGCGTGGGTTCGCCGACAATCACGCTGTCCGCGGCCCAGCCCGACACCGATGACCAAGACGACGCCGGGCAGCCCGACGCCGACGCTCAGCCCGACGCTGACGCGCAGCCCGATCCGATCCAGGAGGCCAATCGCCAGGAGGTGGACCGCCTGTTCGATCAGGCGTCGTCGATGCGGAGCAATCGCCAGTACAACGAGTCCCGCCAGGTGCTGGTCCAGATCCAGAATCAGTACGGCGCATCGCTGGACGATGCCCAACGCCGGCGCCTGAGCAGCGAGTTGAACGCGCTCAACGTGCTGCTGCAGGATCCGCCGGCACCCGATAGCGGCGGCCTCGGGCAGGTCGTCGATGACCGCGATGTCAAACGCCAGGAGACCATCGCGATCTATCGCAATCTGCTGGCCCAATCCGACCGGGCATTCGTCCAGGGCGACACGTCCGGCGGACGCGAGTTGGCCCTCCAGGCGCGAGCCGAGATCGAGGGCAAGCAGGGCCTGTTCACCGCTGCCGCGGTCGAGCAGATGCTCGCGGTAGTCGAGGCTCGCCTGACCGAGATCGACGAGCGTGAGGAGCAGATCCGAGCCGACGAGGCCCGCGACGCGGCCGTCCGGGAGCAGATCCGTGCCCGCGAGGAGGCCATGGACCGGGCGAACGAGCGTCGCCGGCGCATCAACGAGGCGATCGTGCGTGTCCGCGAGCTCCAGCAGGATCGCAAGTACCGCGAGGCGCTCCAGGTCATCGATCAGCAGGTGCTGTTCCTGGATCCGAACGATCCGGTCGGCCTGCTGCTCAAGGAAATTATCCACGACACGGTGATCTTCCGAGAGTTCCAGCAGTTGCGCGGCGAGCTCCGCTACAACCAGGCTGAGTTGGTGCTGCAGAACCGCGAGGCGGGGATCCCGCCGCTGGGCATCATGAACTTCCCCAAGGACTGGCCGCAGTTGAGCTATCTGCGTTCGCCCGCCGGGCAGTACGCCGAGAGCCCCGAGAATCGTGCGGTGCTGGCGACGATCCAGGGCAAGCGTCTGCCGAACGTGGAGTTCGGGGGCAACACGCTCTCTGAGGTCCTCGGCTTTGTCGAGCAGGTGTCGCTGGTGAACGTCGACGTCGACTGGGGCGCACTCGAATCCATCAACATCTCGCGCGACAAGACGGTCAACCTCTCGCTGCGCAACGTGGCGGTCGAGACCGTGCTCAACCGCGTGCTGGAGAAGATCAGCGCCGATGAGTTCGGCGAGAAAGCGTCGTGGGCGATCCAGGACGGCGTGCTGGTGATCTCCTCGGACGAGCAGATCCGCAAGAACACGATCCTGGACATCTACGACGTGCGTGACCTGGTGATCGAGGTGCCCAACTACACCGACGCCCCCACGTTCGATCTCAACACCATCCTGGAGTCCAGCCGGGGCGGCGGCGGGGGGCAGAGCCCCTTCCAAGGCGCCACCAGCGAGAATGAGTGGGAGCATGTGCCCCTCGAAGATCGCCTGGACGTGATGAAGAACATCATCCGCGATTCGATCGACCCCGAGGGTTGGCGGATCAACGGCGGCGATACCGGCTTCATCCAGGACTGGCAGGGCCAGCTCATCGTCACCAACACCCCGACGAATCATCGTCAGGTCCGCGGGCTGCTGGGCCAGCTCCGTGATGTCCGCGCGATGCAGATCAACGTCGAGTCGCGGTTCATGCTCGTGAGCCAGGACTTCTTCGAGCAGATCGGCTTTGACCTGGATCTGGTTCTCAACGCCGACAACAACCAGGTCAACCTTGCACGGGGCAACGATCCCACGCTCCACCCGATCGACTTCTTCAACGACGGACGCCTGGTCCGCAATGTCACCGGATCGTTCGAATCGACCCCCCCATTTGGCGGAGCCGGCTCTCAGACCACCCAGGGCACCATCCCTCCCAATCGCGGCTTCAGCCCGGTGGGAGTGATCCAGGATTCACTGGGGCTCGCCGGGGCGCTGATCCCGTCCGAGGGCATCGCCTCGCAGATCCTGGGGCGTGCCCCGGCTCTGGGCGTCGCGGGTACGTTCCTCGACGACGTGCAGGTGGACTTCCTGCTACAGGCGACCCAGGCCGACCGCCGCAGCGTCTCGCTGACGGCCCCCAGGCTCACGTTCACGAACGGGCAGACCTCCAACATCTACGTCGTGACCCAGGTCGGCTTTGTGAGCGATCTGACACCGGTCGTCAGCGACTCGGCAGTCGGCTTCGACCCGCAGATCGACGTCGTCTCCGAGGGCGTCCGCATGATCGTCGATGGCGTGATCAGCGCCGATCGACGGTTCGTGACCATGAATATTGACGCCGCCCTTGCCCAGATCGAGGGATTCGAGAATGAGGTCGTCACGGCGGTCGCCGGCGGGCAGCTCGTGCAGTCCGCGGACACCTCGGCGTTTATCCAGGTTCCCACGACCACCGTGACCCGCGTCCAGACCACCGTGACCGTCCCCGACCAGGGCACGATCCTGCTCGGCGGGCAGCGCCTGGTCAGCGAGTTCGAGGTCGAATCGGGCGTGCCGGTGCTGAGCAAGATCCCGGTCCTCAACCGGTTCTTCACCAACCGAGTGACGACCAAGGAAGAGCAGACCCTCATGATCCTGCTCAAGCCGACGGTCCTCATCCAGTCTGAGCAGGAGGAGACCCAGTTCCCGGGGCTGGTCGATACCCTCGGATCGAGCTTCGGCGGCTAAGCCGGGCGACGACAGACGCCCCACCCAAGACCACACGCGGGCGGCCCGGACGATCCGGGCCGCCCGCTTTGCCAGACACCGCGTGCAAGCACACCGCCTTTGCCCTATGATGACGGCGGGGAGCGGGGACCCGTTCCAGGCAGCAAGGAGATCTCTCACATGGCTTCCGGCGAGTCGATTCTGGTGGTCCGACGCGAAGAGGGCATCGCGCGCATCGAGTTCACCAAGAAGGACATCCTGGACGAATCGAACATCCAGCAGATCGGTGAAGAGATCTCCAAGATCATCGATCAGTCCGACCAGCCCAAGGTCCTCATCAGCTTCTCGAACGTGCGTCACCTCTCGTCCGCGGCATTGGGCACGCTCATCACGATCAACAACAAGGTCAAGAACAAGGGCGGACAACTCCGCCTGAGCGACATCGACCCGCAGATCTACGAGGTTTTCGTCATCACTCGCCTGAACCAGCTTTTTCAGATCCACGAGCACGCCGACGAGGCGCTCTCGAGCTTTGCCTGATCGCGCATGCTCGCACGCTCGCACGCCGGCGACCGGTTTCTCCATGTCTAATCCCCGCGTTGAAGTCGCCAGGATTTCTAACGATCCTGGCGCTATCGCGGCGTTGAGAGATCGGCTCGTCAAGATCCTGGATCAGGCAGGGTTCTCGGAGGCATCGACCTTCGCGGTACGCCTGGCCTTCGAGGAGGCCCTCTCCAACGCCTTCCGCCACGGGCACAGGGGCCTTCCTGGCGACGAACCCGTCGAGGTCCGCCTCCGCATCGAGCATGAGCGGGCCGAGATTGTGGTGGAGGACCAGGGACCGGGATTCGATCCCTCCACGATCCCGGACCCCACGCTCTCGCCCAATCTTGAGAAGCCGTCTGGGCGAGGGCTCATGCTCATCCGGGCGTATATGACCCGGGTCGAGCACAACGAACGCGGCAATCGGGTGCGTATGGTCTTTGAGTGCTCGCAGGGGAGCGGCTGAGACCTCGCATGCGGGGCCTCGCCCGGACGTATCTCTTGGGGCTGGTGTTGCCTGGAGGCCACTTCTCACTTAGAATGAGTCTAATGTGCAAGGCCTCTCCAGGGACACCCAGGGCGTTCGGGTGGAGAATCCTCGGCGGGGTCCGCACACGCTGAGCCTCGCCGACGAAATGACGGAGGATTCGATGACCGTAAAGCTGCCGATTTACTTTGATAACGCCGCAACGACCCGCTGCGACCCGCGGGTGGTCGAGGCGATGCTGCCGTGCTTCACCGAGGTGTACGGCAACCCCGGCAGCCGGAACCACTGCTTTGGGTGGGCCGCCGAGAGCCTGATCGATACGGCCCGCGAGCAGGTGGCGTCGCTGATCGGTGCAGACCGCAAGGAGGTCATCTTCACCAGCGGCGCGACCGAGAGCAACAACATCGCGGTCAAGGGCGGGGCGAACATGTACGCCAAGAAACCCGCCGGGCAGACCGGTCGCGGGCATGTGATCACGTGTGCGATCGAACACAAGGCGGTGCTCGACCCCGCGAAGCGCCTCCAGAAGGACGGATTTGATGTCACGCTGCTGGACCCGCCTCTGGACGGCGTGATCACCGCCAAGATGGTCGAAGACGCGATCCGTGAGGACACCATCATGGTGAGCCTCATGTGGGCCAACAACGAGATCGGCGTGATCAGCGAGATCCCCGAGATCGGCGCGCTCTGCCACGATCGCGGCATCCTCTTCCACACCGACGCGACCCAATGGGTCGGCAAGATGCCCACCAACGTCACCAAGGACAACGTCGATCTGCTGAGCATGAGCGGGCACAAGATGTACGGGCCCATGGGGATCGGCGCGCTCTATGTACGACGCCGCCGACCGCGTGTGCGCCTGCAGGCGATCACCGAGGGCGGCGGGCAGGAACGGGGCTTCCGCTCGGGCACGCTCAACGTGCCGGGCATCGTCGGGCTGGGCAAGGCCTGCGAGCTGTGCGCAGGCGAGATGGACAGCGAGCGAGATCGCCTGCTTGCCCTGCGCATGAAGCTCGAGAACGGGATCACGAGCCGGCTCGACACGGTGCAGATCAACGGGCACGCGGAACGCCGCCTGCCGCACCTGACCAATATTTCCTTCGGTTTCGTCGAGGGCGAGAGCCTGATGATGGCGACCAAGGAGATCGCGATGAGCAGCGGTTCGGCGTGCACCAGCGCCAGCCTGGAGCCGAGCTATGTGCTCAAGGGGCTGGGCATCGGCGACGACTTGGCGCACAGCTCGCTGCGCATAAGCCTGGGGCGGTTCAGCACCGAGGACGAGGTCGATTACGCGATCGACTCGATCGTGAACGCGGTCAACAAGCTGCGGGAGCTCAGCCCGCTGTACGACATGCACAAGGAAGGCATCGACATCACGAAGATCGAGTGGGCGGCACACTGACAGCAGAGTGAGGATTGGAACTTGGCCACTTCGAAGGATTGGTACACGATGGCACAGGAGAATGCCTTGGCCGGTGAGCAGATGCTGAGGCGTGAACGACCACGGGCCGCCACAAGCCGCTTCTACTATGCTGCGTATCAGGCCGTTCATGCATTGCTCTTGACTCCTAGAGTGAACCGACAACCTCCAAACCGGGGGAACTGGGATCACGGCCCGCTTGCCAATGTCCTTCGAGATGCCGCGTGGCATCAACTGAACTTTGACGAGGCAGGAGCCGAGTCGCTCCGCAAGCGGCTGATGGGAGCCAAGAACGCTCGGGTGACCGCTGATTACGGTGCGGGCGATGTGCTCCAGGCCAAGTCGGTTGAGTCGGCGCAGAAAGCGGCGGTACACCTTATTGCCCTTGCGCACAGAAATGGAGCAGATAGTAATGGATGAAAAACTGAATCGAGAGCGGGCGATCGAGGCGATTGTGAGAGTCGCCGAAGAGTTTGAGAAGAGGCTGAATGACTTCGCTGTCACCCTGCGGACCAATGACCTGCTTGAGAGCTACGGAGCTTGGCTCTTGCCTGCGGATCTACAGGCCAGCACGGCTGTCCGGAAGAGCTACGAGCTTCACCACCTGCTTGAGCAAATCGAAGATCGCTTGAAAGATCTGACGAACGAGACGTTTACTGTTGACCTGCTGACACAGGCGAGGAGCTGACTCCCATGGCATACGGCGAGAAAGTCATAGACCATTACGAGCACCCCCGCAACGTCGGGAACTTCGGCACCACCGGAGAGGTCAAGCAACGCAAGGACGTCGGCGTCGGGCTCGTCGGTGCGCCCGAGTGCGGCGACGTCATGCAGCTCCAGATCAAGGTCGACGAGAACGGCAAGATCGAGGACGCACGCTTCAAGTGCTTCGGCTGCGGCTCGGCGATCGCCTCATCCAGCCTCGCCACCGAGTGGCTCAAGGGCAGGACGGTTGACGAGGGCCTCGAGATCAAGAACACGATGATTGTCGAGGAGCTGCAGTTGCCGCCGGTGAAGATCCACTGCTCGGTGCTCGCCGAGGACGCGATCCGATCCGCCATCGCGGACTACAAGCAGAAGAACGCCATCGACCAACCTGCCCAGACGCACTGACTGCAGGGACCCGCCGGCGGACCCGATGAACAGCACGCCCCGGCGTGCGTACAATGACGAGTAGCCAGCCACGACCATGGAGTCCGATATGTCAAGCGAAACCCAGACCCCCACCGAGACCGAAGGCGTGATCCTCAGCGAGAGCGCCGCCAAGGAAATCCAGAAGATCATCGCCGAGCAGGAACTCGACCACGACAAGGTTCGCCTGCGCGTCGGGGTCAAGGGCGGCGGGTGCAGCGGATTCAGCTACGTCCTCGATCTCACAGAGACCGAGCGGGATTCCGACGAGGTCTTCGAGCAGCACGGCGTCAAGATCGTGTGCGACCCCAAGAGCCTGCTCTATCTCGGCGGCACCACCATCAGCTTCCGCGATGAGATCATGGGGCGAGGGTTTGTCTTCGAGAATCCCAATGCCACCACGACCTGCGGCTGCGGCTCGAGCTTCTCCGCCTGATTCCACGCCGCCCAGATACTCAGACCCGAATGTATCCCGAACCCCCCAGTTTCTTGGCGGGTTTATACTTGCCAAGGACTCCCCTGGTCCGCTAATCTAGGCGAGGCAAGGATTCATGCCCCTGCGTTTGCGTGCGGGGGTTTCACCACACGCGGCGTCTTGGCCCGTGTGGACAGCCGTGGTCCGTGTGATACCCAAGGAGGGTTGGCGAGTGAGCGAGGCACAGACGCCGTTCCAGACCGCCCAGAGCTACGCCCCTCCCACCGTCACACAGTTCAGCGTCTTTCTGGACAATCGGGTCGGAAAACTGCACGACCTGGTCGAGGCGTTCGACGATTCCACCAGCCAGATCTGCGCCCTCAGCGTCCACGACGCCAGCGACTGCGCGATCGTGCGCCTCATCACCAACCGGACCAAGATCGCCCGCGAGATCCTGCGCGAGCACCGCCTGCCGTTCGCGGAGAACGAGGTTTTGATCGTGGAACTCACCGACGGCAAGACGCTCGAAAGCCTGTGCCTGTACCTGCTGGGAGCCGAGATCAACATCCGCTTCGCGTACCCGCTGATGCTGCGCCCCAACGGCACGCCGACGATCGCGCTGGCGGTGGACGACCCGACGCTCGCGGGCCAGATCCTACGGCGCAAGCTCTTTCGGCTGTTCGGCGAGGGGGACCTGCCGGCGGCGTGACAAGGCGGGCTACTGGCGCGTTCCCGACCACGAGTTGTCTTTACGGCGCTACGCCGACGCCCCGACCGCATCGCTCGGCTGATTGGCAAGCCAATGCTCCGCATCGAGCGCCGCCTGGCAGCCCATGCCCGCCGCGGTGACAGCCTGGCGGTATGTGCTATCAGACACGTCGCCGGCGGCAAAGACACCGTCGATATTGGTCGCGCTGCTGCGTGTGCGCAAGAGGAGATAGCCGGCGTCGTCGAACTCCAGGGCGGTGTCGCGGATGAACTTCGTCGCCGGGGTGTGCCCGATGGCGACGAACAGGCCCTTGATCGCGAGGGTGCTCGATTCACCGGTTTTGGTGTCCTTCAGCTCGATCGCGGAGATCATCTCGTCGCCGATGACATCGGTGACGACCTTGTTCCAGAGCACCTCGGCGTTGGGCTTCTCGAGAAACCGTTGTTGCATGATCTTGCTGGCGCGCAGCTCGTCGCGCCGATGGATGACGCTGACCTTGGACGCGAACTTGGTGAGGTGGGTGGCCTCTTCCATCGCGGTGTCGCCCCCGCCGATGACCGCGACGTGCTGGTCGCGGAAGACCGGCAGCGCGCCGTCGCAGACGGCGCAGGCGCTCACGCCGCCGCCGGTCTGGGCCAGGCGGAGTTCGTTCTCCTGCCCGAGCCAGTTCGCGGTCGCGCCCGTGGCGATGATGACCGCGCGGGCCTTGATGCTCGACCCGTCGGACAGTTCGAGCGTGAAGGGGCGCTGGGTGAAGTCGCAGCGGACGGCGTCTTTGCCGACGATCTTGGTGCCGAAGCGCTCGGCCTGCCTCTGGAAGAGGTCCATCATCTCCGGGCCGGCGATGCCATCGGGAAATCCCGGGTAGTTCTCGACATCGGTGGTGAGCATGAGCTGCCCGCCGGGCAGGATCGGCCCGGGGTCCTGCTTGGGCACGCCCACGAGCACGAGCGGGTCGAGCTGGGCGCGTGCGGCATAGATCGCGGCGGTCCAGCCGGCCGGCCCGGAGCCGATAATGACAAGCTTGTGAACGTCGGACATGTGGAAGGTCTCACTTTGGGAATGGAACTCGAAGAGTGTGGACCCGCCGACGCGTCGCGATATTCCCGCCATCCGCGTGGCGACGCGATCGGCTCGCTAGCGGAGCTGGCCCAGCGTCATGAGGTTCTCGCGCGTCAGGCTCAGAGCCGGCGGCCAGATCAGATAATCCGCGCCGGGCACGAACTCGGGTGTGTTCTGGATCTCGACGGCGACATTGTCCTGGCTGTCTGCGCCCACCGAATACAGGAGAAAGTCCTCGCCCGTAAACCTCTTTCTGAAGTTGGCGTAACCGGTGAATACGAGGTTGACCCTGTGCGCCGACTGGGGGATATGACGCCCGGGGATGACATACTTCAGCGAGGGATTGCTGCCCAGGTACTCGCTGTTGAGTGGATCGGGCTCGATCTTCGCCAGCCATCGCGGGCGGACCGAGCTCGCGCTGGGCGCCTGCTGATTCTGGGCGTACTCGTACGCGGCAAGGGCCAGCGCGTGGCGCGTGCCCATCGACTCCAGGCGGATCTGCTGCCAGTGATCCAGCATGCTGACCAACCGCCCGAGCGGGAACTCGATGACCGCGATCACCGGATCGCCCTGGGCATAGAGCTGCTCGTAGTGGGTCTGCTGGCTCATCAGCGGGTCGTGCGGATCTTTGAGTTTCCAGCGAACGTCATAGTCGCTCTGAACGCGGTCGACATGGAACAGCCCCGACGCTCGCCACACGGTCAGATCGTCGATCGTCTGGTTCCATCGCGGCGTCTGTGAAAAGAGCATCATCGGATTGCCGCGCGAAGTCAGGAATGACATCGTGCGCACGAACGTGTCGGAGTTCACGCCGCCGCCTGTCAGTACGTGCTCGACGAGCTGGTCGGCGGCGAGTCGATTGGCGGTTGGGAACATCATCCGCTCGACACCGATGTAGCCCGGGAGGTCGTCGCGCGTGCGCTCGGCGATGCGGTCGATGACCGCCGCGAGTGTGTCTTGGTCGTTTGTCAGGTGGCGCTCGCCCCCCCGCAGATCGAGATACACAACATCGCGCATCCGCTCGAGACAAGACTTCATCAACCCGATACCGACGATCATCTCCTCCGCGAAGCGTCGGTCGGCGAGCTGGCGTGCGAAGAACACGCCGTCGGCGAGCACCTCCAACGCGCCGCCCACGTCGCCGTCGTCGGCGAGCCTCGTCGCCTCGACCTGGACCAGACAGAACAGGTTGCTCACGCCGGTGATATACCGAAAGTCCACCCCGGCGAGCAACGGCGTGCCGGCGACGTCGAGGTCGATGTGCAGATTCGCGCGGATGATGGCGATCCCGCCCTCTTCCTGCGAGAGCTTCTCGACGCCGTAGGGCAGGCCGAACGCCATCGCCTGGGTGTAATCGAACTCGCCGGTGATCTCATCGAGGGTCTGGAGGGCCGCCTGCTGGGCCTCGCCCAGGGCCCATGCCTTGGCCTCGCGCCAAATCGGCGAGCTCGATGCGGGCTGGAACATCGCCTTCTCAACGGTCTCCACGCCGCGGGGCGGGTCTTCCATCTGGGCGATGACCGGCAGGATCACCAGGTCGCTTCTGTGCGCGAGGTCAATATCGGCGTAGAACGCGTTGGCGACGTCCAGGTAATCCTGGGCCGGTGCGCCTCCGCAGAGGACTACGCCGACACAAGCCCCAAGCCGCCCAATGATGGTTGAAAATCTCATGCGGGCATGGTAGAGCCAAATCGCCCGGCGGGTACCGAGTGCGGCCCTAGAATCGTGGCCTCGCGAGGCGGCTTGCGAGGACCCACCCAAGCCGTGTGCGTTCTGAGCACACCAGGAGTCGCACTCATGCTGGTTGGAGTCCCCTCGGAAGTGAAGTCCGACGAGTATCGCGTCGGCCTGCTGCCGGTCGGCGTCGATCTGCTGACCATGCGCGGGCACAAAGTCGTCGTGCAGGCTGGTGCCGGCGAGGGCTCGGGATATCCCGATGCCCTCTACAAAGAGGCCGGCGCGGAGATCCTCCCCACCGCCGACGAGGTCTGGGCCCACGCAGAGATGATTGTCAAGGTCAAGGAGCCCCAGCCCGACGAGTGGCCCCGGATGCGTGAGGGGCAGATCGTTTTTACCTATTTTCACTTTGCGGCGGACAAGAATCTGACGCTCGCGTGCCTGGACCGCAAGATCTGTGCCGTCGCGTATGAGACGCTCGAACAGCCCGGATCCCAGGGCACGACGCTGCCCCTGCTCACGCCCATGAGCGAGATCGCAGGCTCCATGGCGACCCAGGAGGGCGCCAAGTACCTCGAACGCCCCCAGCAGGGTCGAGGCATCCTGCTCGGCGGGGTCCCGGGCGTGCCGCCGGGCAAGGTGCTGGTGCTCGGCGGCGGGGTCGTGGGAACCTGCGCCGCCAAGATCGCCTCGGGCATGGGTGCCGACGTGATCATCATGGATATCGACCTCGAGCGGATGCGGTATCTCGAGGACGTGATGAGCGACAATGTCACGACGATCTATTCCGATCCGCACGCGATCCACGAGTACCTGCCCTGGGCGGATCTGGTGATCGGCGCGGTGCTCATCCCCGGCGCCAAGGCGCCCCACCTGGTCAGCCGCGACGATCTCAAGATCATGAAGGACGGCGCGGTGATCGTCGATGTGTCGATCGATCAGGGCGGCTGCGTCGAGACCAGCAAGGTCACCACGCACGGCTCGCCGACATTCATCATCGACGGCGTCGTTCACTACTGCGTGGGCAACATGCCCGGCGCAGTGGCACGAACCAGCACGCACGCGCTCAACAACGCGACGCTGCCCTGGGTGCTGCGGATCGCAGACACCGGCCCCTGGGAAATCGCCGAGAAGGACAGCGGATTCGCCCTCGCGATCAACATGGACGGCGGGCGGCTTTTGAATGGGCCGGTCGGCGCGGCGCATGATCTCGAGGTTGCTTCGCAATAAGAGACATCGGCGCGCCGGGGGAATCCTCGGGGCGTCGAATGCGCTCGCCCAAGCGCGTGTGCCACGCGCAAACGTCGAATCTCATCGGGCTGGAGCGAGTGCAATCAACGTGTAGCGTCTCGGGGCGAGCGGCACGACCACAGGCCCGACCGTGAGGGAGGGCGCCTACCAGTTCTTCTCACCCTTCCAATGCTCCATCTCTGAACCGGCTAACACGCCTGGAAAGCCTCAATTGCACGGCTCGTACGAGGCTTGGAAGGAGCGGTAGGCACCCTCCCTCACGGTCGGGCCTGCGATGAACACATCGAACGCCCGCTACACGATTGTTGATCCCGCTCTAGTTGTCGCGTCATGGGAGCAAGCGCAAAGAAAAGGCCCGGGCTCGCGCCAGGGCCCCTTTGATTCGATTACCGGATCTATGCCCGAATCCGCAGTTCGGCCTGCTCACGCAGTCTCTTGGCGTAGTCCTGGTCGTCGACCTGACGCCCCGGCACCCGGTTCTTCGAATAGAACTTCGTCGGATGTTTGTCGGTGATCTGCGCGTTCAGCTTGGTCAGCGACTCATCGACGATCTGTCGCACTCGCTCGCGGCTGATCCCGACGTCCTCGGCGACCTGCTTGAGCGTCAGCGGCTGGCTGCCGTCGAGCCCGAATCGAAGCCGGAGGATCTGGGCCTCGCGATGGTCGATCGAGTCCATGAGGTTGCGGAGGATGCTCAACTCGTCGCCGTGGAGGACCGAATCGGCAGGCATGCCGACGCGGGTGTCTGCGAGCATCTCGCTCATGCCGAGCAGGTCGCCATCGGCATTCGCCGCCGGCTCCTGGTTCGACGATCGGAACGCCTTGACCGCGCGCTTGATGATCCGCAGCTTCTTAATGGGCAGATCGAGCGCCACGGCGAGCTGCTCCATCGTCGGGGGCGTGCCGCTCTCCGCTTCGATCCGGCGGGCGGCCTCTTTCCACTTGGCGATCAGCTCGACCATGTACGCGGGCACATGCACCGGCTGGGTCGCGTTGACCAACGCCCGCTTGATGGCCTGCTTGATCCACCACGAGCCGTAGGTGCTGAAGCGGGCACCCTGCGCGGGATCGAACCCCTCGACCGCCCGCATGAGTCCGATATTTCCCTCTTCGATGAGGTCATTGAGCGGCAAGCCCCGCCCGCCGTATTTCTTGGCGATGGCGACGACCAGGCGCAGATTGGCCCTGATCATGTGATCTCTCGCCTGTGGGCAGTTGTCGTTGATGATCCGCCAGCCCAGCTCACGCTCCTCCTCGGGCGTCAGCAGGGGCGTGCGGTTGATCTCACGCAGATAGACCTGAAGGTCTGATTGGACTTCGCGCTTTGGCCTCGCGGCCCTCTCTCTCACGCTCACGTATTTACCCGCCTTCCTCCGGCGAATCGTCCCTCTCAACGATTCTCCAGAATAAACCTACCCCACGAACTGCCGGTGTGCCAATAAAATGGCGATTCGCCTCTATTTCTGCGCCAGAATCATCGCCTCGGTTCCACCCCTTCCTTGAGACCCTCGCCACTCAGGCAAGAAACTCGGACCCCGCTGGCCAGTGCTGGGCGGTTCGTCGGGTCTGTGCCGGGGTGCAGGACCCTCGAAACTCCGCATCCATGACCCCAAGAGACGATCTGAACGTACGATCACAGGAAGAACCGTCATGCCCGATGAACCGAACAAGGACCATTTCGATCTGTCCAAGCTGCTGGACGACTGGCAGTACGTCCCCGGGCAGCTCAACGTCCGCCAGATCGAGGGCGACGACGGCGAGGCGAGGATCCAGATCCGCCTCGATCTCGGGATTCTCCAGCTTCACACCAGCGGCAGGCCCGACGGGCAACGCCCACAGGGCTATGTAAGTTATCTGGACTATTGCGAGGCCCGCGTGGACGCCGAGCAGTTGGGCGACGATTCCCCGGCGGTGCAGATCGAAGCCCCGGATGAGCAAGCCGAGGACCCGTTTGTGCTGGGCGAGGAGGACTGCCGGATCCTGAGAGAAGAGGCTGCGCAGTATTACCATCGCTATATGGCGCTGCTGCTGCTCGAGGACTTCGACGGCGTGGTTCGTGACACGACCCGCAATCTGCGGGTCCTGGACCTGTGCTCGCGGTTCGCCCAGACCGATCACGACCGCCAGGTGCTCGATCCATACCGCCCGTATATCCTGATGATCCGCGCCAGGGCGCTCGCGGGCCAGGCGATCAAGGACGGCGAGCCCAAGGCGGCGCTGCTGGCGATCGACCAGGGGCTCGACGCGCTCAAGGGCTATTTCTCGCACATGGGGCGTGCCGACGAGTTCGAGCACTCCAACGAAGTGCAGATGCTGCGGTCGATGCGCGACTCGCTGGTGCCCAAGCTGCCGGTCAGCCAGAAGGCCGAACTCAAGCAGCGGATCCAGTCGGCGATCGAAACCGAGAACTTCGAGCTGGCGGCGATCCTCCGCGATGAACTCAGGATGATGGGCGAGTCGAGCGGGGCGTAAGCAAACTGGCTGGCGTCAGATCTGCACTCGGGTCAATCGTCGATATCGGGCGGCTTGCGACCGTACTGGCCTAACTCGACGAAGACCCAATCGGACATTTCCTTGGCCGCCGCGACCTCCTCGACGACGGCGTGATTGGCGCCGAGGGTCATTGCGAGGAGTCCGCGTCCGAGCGTTCCGGCGCGGATGACCAGGCACGCCTCGGTATTCAGCGATCGCACGACCCGGCAGATCCGGAGCATCACCTCATCGTCGGGGATGGTCACGACGATGACCCGCGCCCGCTCGACGCCCGCCGAGCGGAGCACCTCGCCATTGGAGGCGTCGCCGAAATGGGCGTCCAGGCCGATGGCTCGCTGGCGGCGGACGGTGCGGGCGTTGAGTTCGACGATCGAGACCTGGACCAGGTCCTTGGCGAGCCTCTCGACAACCGCTCGTCCGACCGGGCCATAGCCCAGGACCAGGACCAGGGGGCGATCATCGGCGCTGTCTGCGGTGGTTTGGATTTCGTCGGGCGCACGATGGGCCCAGGGTGCCGGGCGGATGCGTGAGCCCAGGTGCACGCCGATGTGGCGGGCGCGCCCGATGAGATAGGGCGTCACGATCAGCGTGGCGACGATGGTGCTGATCAGGATCGAGCGGGCGGGTTCGGCGATCACGCCCTGGTTGTTCAAGACGGCGATGACGACCAGCGAGAACTCCCCGCCCTGGGCGAGCATCACGCCCACGCCCAGGGTCAGAGCCGCGCTCATGCCCACGGCCCAGCATCCCAGCGAGATAGCAACCGTCTTGATCACGAGCACCAGGGGCGTCGCGATGAGCACCAGCCACCAGTATTGCGCGAGAACACTGTGGTCCACGGTCATGCCGACAGAGGTGAAGAACACCGCGAGGAACAGATCGCGGATCGGCGCGAGCTGGCCCGAGAGCTGGTATCGAAAGGGCGTGCCGGCGAGGGCCATGCCCGCGAGGAACGCGCCGAGTTCCGGGCTCAGCGACAGCATGCTGGTGAGCATCGCCGCGCCGAGCACGAGCGCGGCACTGATGACCAGCATGACCTCGCTGGACACGCCGGCCGCCGCGGCGATCAGGCGCGGGACGATCACGGCGCCGCCGACGACAAGCACGCCCATCGCGCCGATGATGACCAACGCATCGCCGCCCATCTTGAGCAGGCTCGCGCCGGACAGGGGTGAATCGGCCCCGGATTCGCCGGCGAGCAGCGGCACCGCCGCGAGCATGATGATCACGGCGAGATCCTGCACGATGAGCACGCTCAGCGCCAGCCGCCCGGCGCTGCTGCGCAGCTCGCGTCGCTCGTGGAGGACGCGCAGCACGACCGCCGTCGACGAGAGGCTGAGGGCCATGGCGATGCCGATCGAGCCGCGCATTCCCACGCCCAGCAACATGCCGATGGGGAGCAGCGCGATGGTTGCGATCGCGCCGCTGGCCACGCCGGCGAGGACGAGCCGCTTGGCGCTGCCGCGGAGCAGGTGCATGTCCATGTGAAGCCCGATGCCGAACATGAGCAGTACGACGGCGATGGAGTTGACCTGGTCGACGCCCTCGTTGCGGTCGATGACCACGCCGAGCAACACGCCCGCGATGAGGTAGCCCGGGATCGACGCGAGGCGGAGCTTGCCCAGCGCGAGGCTGACGACGGCGGCGGCGGAGAGGACGATGAGGAAGTTGATCGCCGACTCACTCGCGAATCCGTCGGTCACTCCCAGTATCACCCGTGCCCCCTTTTCTTGCTCAGCCCGCGCTCAGCCCGCCCGACGGACCCGCTCGACCACGACCGCCAGCAGCGTCAGATCCGCCGGCGTGATGCCCTCGAGGCGGCTGGCCTGCCCAAACGTGCTGGGCGTGAATCGCATCATGGCGTCGCGAGCCTCGGTCCGCATGACCGACAGAGACTCGACAGAGAGCTCGGGGATCCTCCGGCGCTCCATCAATGCCTGGCGACGGATCTCGACCCGCTGGCGCTCGACGTAGTGGGCGTACTTGCGGTCGGCCAGCACGCTGAACCAGGACCGGCGTTGTGCGAGCACATCGGGGAGTGCTCGCAGCAACTCATCGAGACCGAACTCCGGGCGAAGCAACGCTCTCGTCAGCGGCACGCCCGCGATTCGGCCTCCGTCGATCGCGCGTTGGATCTGCTCGATCTCCCATGTGCGATCCGCGAAGATCGCCATGCGCCGGCGACCCAGTTCGGTCGTTTCCAGCAGCCCCAACTCGCTGGCGATCGGTGTCAGGCGATCCGGCGCGTTGTCGGCCCGCAGCAAGATCCGATGCTCGGCCCGGCTGGTGAACATGCGATAGGGCTCGACCGGCGTCTTGGTGACAAGGTCGTCCATCAGCACGCCGATGTAGGCCTGATCGCGCCCGAGGGTGACTTCACCCTGATTCAGCGATTGTCTCGCGGC
Organism: uncultured Phycisphaerales bacterium; assembly: GCA_965371965.1. GTDB lineage: Bacteria > Planctomycetota > Phycisphaerae > Phycisphaerales > UBA1924 > S146-42. The sequence continues at coordinate 18,466 of CBDVAM010000007.1, read as the reverse complement.
GTTGATGCCCGCGATCAACCCCTGGGCGGCGGCCTCTTCGTAGCCGCTGGTGCCGTTGATCTGACCCGCGAGATACAAACCCTCGATGCGCTTTGTCTGGCATGTGGCGAGAATCTGGTGGGGGCGGACGATGTCGTACTCGACCGCGTAGCCATGCTGCACGATCTCCGCTCGCTCTAGGCCCGGCAGCATCTTGACCATGGGCTCTTGGATGTCACGCGGCAGGCTGGTGGAGATTCCGTTGCAGTAGATCCAGTCGCTCTCGTGGCTCTCGGGTTCGAGGAACACGCCGTGGGACTCGCGGTCGGCGAAGCGGACGACCTTGTCCTCGATGCTGGGGCAATAGCGCGGGCCCATGGACTCGATCTCGCCGGAGAAGATGGGAGCGCGGTGGAGGTTGGCGCGGATCAGCTCGTGCATCTGGGGGGTGGTATGGGTCTGGCGGCAGTCGAGCTGGGGGAGGTTGGGGAATCGCTTGATTGCGGTTCTTGGGGGCGAAGAAGAAGGAGAAGAAGAAGGACTCACCACAGAGAGCACAGAGGGCACGGAGAGAGGACAGGAATCAGGATTGGGACTTGGAGAGGGGTCAGGACTTGGGATCCGAGGTATGAGAGTGTTTGCCATGCCTCTCTCGCATTTCTTTGTGCCCTCTGTGGTGAACTCCTCGGTCAGGTCGCTGAAGGGGCGAGGGTGCTTGTCGCCGGGTTGGATGGGCAGAGACTCCCAGTCGATCGAGCCCTTGCGGACCCTGGGCGGCGTTCCGGTCTTGAGCCTGCCGAGCTCGAAGCCGAGTGCTTGGAGGGAGTCGCTGATGGCGTTTGCCGCGCCCTCGCCGGCGCGTCCGCCTTGGCGTCTGGTCTCGCCCTCGTGCATGAGGCCGCGCATGAAGGTGCCTGTTGTGAGGATGACTGTGGGAGCGCGGAGGGTGTCGGGATGGCCCAGTGATTGACGAGCCCGAGGCGCGAGCGAGGGGTTCTCTCGCGCGTTTGGCGCATCCTTCCCTCGCTCGCGCTTCGGGCTCGTGGGGACCTGGTGCTCGGGTGTCGGGCTCGTCGGCGCGATCACGACGCCCTGTACCCGCCCGCGCTCGACGAGAATCTCCTCGACCCTTGCCTCGATGATGTCGATCTCGCGGCGCGATTCGAGCATGGCACGGACGGTGGCGGCGTAGGCGTGCTTGTCACACTGGGCGCGCGGCCCCTGGACCGCCGGTCCTTTGGAAGTATTGAGCAGCCTGAAGTGGATCCCCGTTGCATCGGCGGCGAGGCCCATGAGCCCGCCCATGGCGTCGATCTCGCGCACGAGCTGGCCCTTGGCGAGCCCGCCGATAGCCGGGTTGCAACTCATCACGCCGATGGTGTCCGCGCGCAGCGTGACCAGAGCCACAGAGCCAGGCTCAGGCAGGAGATTCGCAGCAGCCCAGGCGGCCTCGGCCCCGGCGTGCCCCCCGCCAATCACGATGACGCGATATTCGCGCATGGCCAACTGTAAGCAGCGCCCCCGGGGCTCAAGTGCCTCGAACGAACACACTCCGCCCCGGGACCCCAGACCCCAGACCCTATTCTTCTCCATGCCCACCATCCGCCTCGCGAACGAGGGCGACATCCCGAGCATCAACGCCGTGACGAACTGGGCGATTGTCAATACGACGGCCCACTTCTCGCTCGAGCCCGAGCCCGATGGGCCCATGCTGGAAAGCTGGCGGCAGACGCGCGAGATGTTCCCGTGGCTGGTCGGCCTGGATGAGAAGGGGACGTTCCTGGGCTACGCCAAGGCGAGCGCGTGGAACGGGCGCTGCGCGTACGACTGGGCGGCGGAGGTCACGGTCTACGTCCACCCCGAGCACCACCGCAAGGGCGTCGGGCGGGCGCTCTATGGACGCCTGTTTGAGATCCTCAAGGCCCAGGGCTATCGCACGCTGATCGGGGGCATCACGCTTGGAAACCCGGCGTCGGTCGCGCTGCATGAATCCATGGGCATGCGCAAGGTCGCGGAGTTTCCGAGCGTGGGGTTCAAGTTCGGCAAGTGGATGAGCGTGGGGTATTGGGCGGTTGAGCTTGGCGAAGACAACGGCGAGCCGGCGCAGATTCAGTCGGTCGCCTCGGCAGTCTCGGCGCTCGATGGACGCGACTCCTTGGCATGATGCTCAAGAGCGATCTGGCGCTCGAGCTCGATGGCCTTTTTCAACCCGCCGAGTGCTCCGTGCATGCAGAAGAAGTAAAGGTACATCACGGGCAGGATCAGGTCGACGCCGGCGAAGAGGATCGCGAGGGCGCAGATCGTGATCACGATCCAGCCGTCGCGCTGGCCGAGCCGCAGACGCGTGCGGGCCTTGCGTGTCATGGACCACACAAGGTTGGACAGTACCTCGCACATGCGCAGGCTGGTCCACATATGCGCCCCGAACCCCGCGATGATGAGCCCATCGAGAACACTCACCGCGATCGGGTCGAGCATTAAGTCCTCTGAGAAGGTCCTGGTTGCAACGAGGAACGGCACGCTCACGGCGAGCCAGCGAGTTGGCTTGCGGACCCTGCCCAGCACGCTCGTCCCATCTGCCCTTGGCGTGGTCATCAGCCAGATGCCACGGACATACAGCAGCGTGAAGATTGCGAGTGCCGCGAGGAAACCGTAGGCGATCACCTCGCCGATGATCCGATCGATGGCCTTGGTGAACAGTGGATCTCGGAACTGCTTAAGACCGGTGACCAGGACTATAACACCCATGCCGACGAGCGGAAAAACAAGCAACCTGGACATCCCGGCGTGCCAGATCCGGATCCCCGATGCGACGCGCGAGAGCCAGACGATGGGATCGTGGCGCAGCAGGCGCTCGAACATGGATCTTCGGATTGGCGTGGCGCACTCCGGACAGTCGCCGACGACCGAGAGCCCGACCAGGTGATAGCCGCAGTTGATGCAGATGAACTCGGCGGGGACCTCGGTTGGGATCGGGACGGCGGGCATGGGATGGAGTGTATCGACGACGAGTATCGCTTCGCGATCGGCGGCAGGATGCCGGTGCCCCGTGCGGTCCGCGCGACCGGCTGGAAGCCGGTGCTACCGGCGCGTCTCCGGTTCAACTAATACGCGTTGCGATTCACAAACCCGCGGAACATCGTCAGCCACCAGATCTTGATATCGAATCCGATCGACCAGTGGCGGATGTAGAACAGATCGAGCTGGATGCGTTTGCGCATGTCGGTCTCGCCGCGGAGGCCGTTGACCTGGGCCCAGCCGGTGATGCCGGCCTTGACGTGCTGGCGGAGCATGTAGCCGCGCCAGTCCTCCTTGAACCGCTCGATGAGTTCGGGTCGCTCGGGGCGCGGACCGACCAGCGACATCTGACCCTTGAGCACGTTGAGCAGTTGCGGCAACTCGTCCAGGCTGGTGCGGCGCAAGAGACGCCCGAGCGGCGTGATCCGTGGATCGTCCCGGCTCGTCCAAGCCTCACGCCCATCCTGGATCGCCTTGAGATCGTGCCCGGCCTCGTCGTGGGCATGGAACATCGTGCGGAACTTGTAGATTTTGAAGGTCTCGCCGCCGAGGCTGACGCGACGCTGCTTGAAGATGATCGGCCCGGGTCCGCTGCATCGGACGAGGATGGCCACCACGAGCATTAGCGGGCTGAACAGCGCGAGCCCGACGAGCGAGCCGCCAATATCCACCACCCTCTTGCCTACGCCGCCGAGCCCATAGAGCGGAGACTCGCGGTAGCTGAGCACGGGCATGCCCTCGAGCTCGCTGACTGCCATCCGCTGGGGCATGTATCGCAGCGGCACATCGGGGATGATCCGAACATCCAACGCGAATCGCTCGAGACGCTTGAGCAGCTCGGGAAGCTGGGCCGCCTCGGCGTTGGGCAGCGCGAGATACAGCCCGTCGATCTTCTGTTCGTCAAGGACTTTCTCGAGATCATCGAGCCCACCGAGGACCGGGCGGTTCAGGCAGGTCTCGCGCACGTTCTTGGCCTCGTGGGAAAGAAAGAACGCGACGTTGAGACCGGTCCATGCGTTGCGGGTGAGCGTGCGGCACGCGATCTGGCCCAGGCGTCCGACGCCGACAATCGCGATGTGACGCTGGTTGCGTCCGCGCCGGCGTAATGACCGCAGCGTAAACCGCGCCGCGAGGTGGAAGCCGCTGAGCATGGTGACGGTCAAGATCGAGGCAAGGCCGATCTGGAGGCGGCCGGCATCGAGATCCAATCCCGCGAACTGATAGGTGACCGCTGACGGCGTGGTCAGAGAGTTGGCCCCCACCGTCCAGAGGAACACGATGGCGAACCCCAGCGAGAACGCCGACGCCTTGATGAGTTGCTTCTGCTCGGTCCAGAGAGAGTGGTTGCGCCAGGGGCGATAGACGCCAAAGACCCACAGCCCGCCGAAGACGATCGGAACGATCACCGGAATCAATGGCTCGCGGATCCAGGTCGTGATGTCGGTCGGGATGGACTGCTCGATGACCATGCGACGGAAGAGCCACGCGCCGAGGCACGCGATCGCGACAACGATGGCGTCCATCATGCCGAATAAGGCGATAAATACCTGGTGTCTTTGCCTGAGCATGGATCCTCCATGTCCCGCACGTCCGGCATGTCGCGTGCCCCGGCTTCCTGCCTGGGGCCACAATGTCGCATACCGGCTCGCGGGTGTCAAGCCGAGGCCTACGGCGTCCAACCCTCATTCCACACGTCCCCGTCGCGTGGTGTCCCCGATCTTCGGGTCAGGTCTTCGAGGACCCGCCGATCATTATCGGTCAGCGAGCCCGGCTTGGGCGGAACAATACGCACGATTCCATACAAATCGCCACGCGAGCTGTCGGAAGATGTCAGCCCACGCTCGCGAAGGCGGAGCTTCTGCCCGCTCGGGGTCCCTTCCGGCAGCGTGATTTCGACGCGCCCTTCGAGTGTCGGAACCCTGATTTTGGCCCCCAGCGTCGCCTCGGCGATGGAAACCGGCAGGTCGAACTCCAGATCGAGGGGCTTGCCTTCAATCCGACGGAAATGGGGATGATTCCCCACCTGGAGACGCAGGACAATATCGCGATCCAGTCCCTTGGGCTTTCGGATTCGGAGTTTGGTGCCGTGGACGACCGCCGGCGGGATATTGACGCTGAGCGTCTGTTCCTTGCTGGCGACGCTCACGCGGAACTGGTGGCTCCCGCCCTTTGCGGCGGTCATGAACGGGATCAGGATCTCATGGCGCAATGGCTCGCGGACGCTCCGCCTCGGCGTGCCCGCGCGCGGGCGACCGGCGGTGCGAGACCCGCCCTTATGTCTCCCAAAGAACGTCTCGAAGACCGAATCCAGATCGTCCATATCGAAGTCGGTGCCCGCCCCCTGAGATTTCCAGGACGGTCCCGTGCGTGGCCCCGCAGCGCCGAACCGGTCGTACGCCTTGCGTTTCTCGGCATCGGAGAGCACGTCGTACGCCTGGCGGATCTCGTTGAACCTCTCGGCGGCGTCGGATGCCTTGCTCACGTCGGGATGGTGCTTGCGGACCAAGTCCCTGTAGGCCTTGCGGATCTCCTCCTCGGACGAAGATCGCTTCACGCCGAGGAGTTTGTAGTAGTCCGTTGAGGCCATGAGCGGATGATATGGGCGATGGGCATGAAGAAACGCCCCGCGTGGGGCGTTCCTGGGGATGGCGTTGATGGGTGGCGGGGCGTTCAGCCCGCCGAGCCGACCTCGGTCTCCTCGTCGGCGGGCTGGGGATCCTCGATCGCGACGAACTCCATGTGGAACAGCACGCGAGCCATCGGCGGGACGCCCTTCTTCGGCATCCCCATGAGGCGGTACGCACGCTCCGCCGGAGAGATGAACCGCTTGACCGAGCCGAGTCTCGACTTGGCGACAACTTCCTCCCAGGCCCAGTTCATTGCGCCCGAGGTGGGCGGCCAGATGATCTCCGGCAGCACGCCGTCCTCATCGGAACTGGCAAACATGCGCCCGTTGTCGAAGAGCCATCCGTCGTACGCAAAGCGAACATGCTGCCCGTCTTTGGGTACGGCACCGAGCTCGGTCGGGTATGTGAGGATGGTCAGACCGTTGGGAGACTGCTCGACGTGGAGGGGGTATTGATCTCTCGAGAATCCGATCCACTGGCCCGCCTCGGGGCCCCAGACCTGCTCGCCATCGGGCCCAAAGCCGCGGTCTGCGACGGCGAGCGTGCTGGCGTCGAACTTGATCTCGCTCCGCATCTCGACGGCACCGAAGAGTACGGTGGGATAGCTATGGGGCGAGCGTCCCTCGAACATCGCGCCGCGGTCGGTCAGCTCGATATCCATCGTCGCGACGACCTGCTCGCTGCTGAACAGCGGGAACTGGTCGGGGATCGCCCAGAACCCGGCGAACGGATCGAGGCCGGTCGACATCCGCGCCAGCTCGAGTGTGCGCAGTCGGATCTTGCCCTTTGCCTCGTAGAGCTGGGCGAAGGACTGGCGGTACGGGCGGTCGCCCGAGTCGTCGCGATGAGCCTCGAGGTAGAGGACATCGTCGAGACCCCGAATGTGTGTCTTGGCGATGTGCATCCAGACATGCACCGCCTCATCGGAACCGTCGCGCTGGGCGATGGGTTCGTCAGATATCCACGAGCCGACCAGCATCAAGCCGATCCGCTCGATCTCGGCGCTGGACCATTCGGGGATCTCGAAGCGATAGACCTCGCCCGGCAGGTCCTTGGGCACATACTCGATCGTGCGATCGCCGGTCCTCTCGATGTTGCCGTCATCCTGTGCCCACGCCGGGGCTGCGAACAAAGCAAGAGCTGCCACAAGAAAGCGGGTTGTGAGTCGACTCATCATCTGTTCCTTCCTTCGGACCATCTCACGCGAGTTCGGGGAACATCTTCTGGACCGTCTCAACGAGGTCTTTCACATGGGAGACCGACTCGTTGAAGAGCTTGGTCTCGTCATCACCGAGGGATATCTCGATGACCTTCTCGACGCCGGCGGCACCGATAATCGCGGGCGTGCCGATGAAATAGCCCCCGACGCCGTATTCCTTGTCGCAGTACGCGGCCGACGGGATGATTCGCTTCTTATCCTTGACCATGGCCTCGACCATCTGGATGGTGCCGCTGGCGGGGGCAAACCATGCGCTGGTGCCCTGGAGCTTGACGATCTCGCCGCCGCCCATCTTGGCCCGCTCGACGCAGGCGTTGATCTTGTCGTCGCTGAGCAGGTCGGTGACGGGGATGCCGTGGACGCTGGTCATGCGTGGCAGTGGCACCATGTCGTCGCCGTGCCCGCCCAGCAGCAGGGCCGAGATATCCTCGACCGAGCAGCCGATCTCCATCGCGATGAACGTGCGGAATCGGGCGACGTCGAGCGCGCCGGCCTGGCCCACGATCCGGTTCGTGGGAAAGCCCGTTGTCTTCCAGGCCGTGTAGACCATCGCGTCCAGCGGGTTGCTCACCACGATCACGATCGAATCGGGCGCGAACTCGGCGATCTTCTCGCTGACGCTCTTGACGATCTTGACGTTGGTCTGGATCAGGTCGTCGCGGCTCATGCCGGGCTTGCGGGGGATGCCCGCGGTGAGCACGACGATGTCCGAGCCGGCGATGTCCTTGTAGTCGCTGGTGCCGATGACACTGGAATCGAACCGCTCGATCGGGCCGCAGCAGAGAAGGTCCAGAGCCTTGCCCTGGGCGACGCCGACCTTGTCGGGGATATCCAGCAGGACGATGTCGCCCAGTTCCTTGCTCGCGGCCCAGTGGGCGCAGGTCGCCCCGACGTTGCCGGCTCCGATGATGCTGATCTTCGCGCGCTTCATAATGGCGGGTTTCTCCCAGTCTCAGGATCGATGCAGTCACGGCCCGCCGTTGGGCCGAGAGAGTGCCGATCATAGCGCCCGCCTGGGATCAGCCCGAGCCAAACGCCCGGCGTGCGGACATATTGCAAGCCCTTACCGGTCACCCGCAAACGCGCAAGCCCGCCATCACTCGCCCGGCGGGTTCTCGGGCGAGAACTCCTCGACCCGCGGCAGTTCTGTGAGCTCCCCCGTCGCCCGCTCGGGCGGAACGGCACAGGGCACGCCCCCCTCCATCGCCAGCACCAACAGTGGCTGCCCCGCGGGCAGGTCCTCGTTCATCGGCATCACGAGATCTCGTGTGATCTTCCCGGTCGCGAAGTCCATCTGGCGGTAGACCTGGCGGGGAGTTGCGATGCGTGTTGGCGGGGTCACTTTCCCGGCGCGACGAGTCAGGAAGGCCTCGATCAGCTTCACGGCGTCGGCGGCGGGCGCGCCGCCTGCCCGCTCTCGACAGAACGCCGCCACCGCGCTCTGGCTGAGCGTGACACCGGGAGCCGGCACGAACAGGTCGCCGGCGAAACCCGACGAGGCGAGCTCGCTCGCCAGAGCGCCGGGATGCGCACAGACCAAGGACTCGGACGCGACGAGCCACTCGACGCCGGCGTTCGCCGCCATCTCGAACGCGACGCGCGAGTCCTCGATGATCTCAATGAGCTGCTCGGGCAGCGCCTCGCCCCGCCAGAGCTCGTGCAGCCTGGCGGATGTGTCCTTGCAGAGAATTTCCGCACGATCGAGCGCGAGAGGGCGCTCGCCATCGTCGAGTTCGTCCAGCTCTCGCAGGGCGTGGGTGACGGCGCTTAGGGTGATGATGGGTGGCGTGGCTTCTCGCCAGCGATCGCCCTCGGCTGTCTTGGGCAGGATGGCCGCCGAGCGCGCGAAGTCCATCCATCGTGCGAGCAGGCCTGCCCATGTGAGTGCGCGGTCTGTGGGAGGGTCTGGGGGCATTGTCGGAGGGTAGAGGCGATGGGCGGGAGTGGGCAATGGGCAATGGGCAATGGGCAATGGGGAATGGGGAATGGGGAGACGGTTATGGAGTTGCTACCGTGATGGATGGACTGGAATGCTGACGATCTGGATGTTGCGAGCCGCTACAAGCTGCTGATCGGCTGCATCGTGCCCCGCCCGATCGCGCTGGTCTCGACGATTGACGCCCAGGGACGAGCCAACCTCGCGCCGTTCAGCTTCTTCAACGGCGTCGGCTCGAACCCGATGACCCTTCTCTTCTGCCCGGCCAACAAGCCCGACGGCAGCGAGAAAGACAGCCTCTTGAACGCACGCCCGCTCGAAGAAGGCGGCACGGGCGAGTTTGTCGTCAACGTCGCAACCGAGTCAATCGAACGCCAGGTCGCCGGCGCGGCTGAGCCCTTGGAATACGGCGACAGCGAGTTCGACCTCGTGGGATTGACACCAGCCAAGAGCGTCGCCGTACGCCCGCCCAGAGTGCTCGAAAGCCCGGTGAGCTTCGAGTGCAAAGCCGTGCAGATCATCCGCACCAACCCCGGCGAGCCCGCGGGCGGGAACATCGTGATCGGACGCGTCGTCCACATCCACGTCGCCGACGAGCTCATCGATGAGCGGTTCCACACGGACCCGGCCAAGCTCGGCGCGATCGGACGCATGGGCGGGCTGGTGTACTGCCGGACCACGGATCGGTTTGAGATGGCGATAGGGCGCGGGGCATTGGAGCATCCCGGCGGATGATCCGGATCGACTGGCCACCAAACAAAAGTCCGGGTCCGGCGACTCCAGTTGCGGCATGGGCTCTGTTTGACGGATCAACGAGCCGCGACCGTGAGGGAGTGGACCCGATGTGGGCGCGCCTCAGACCGCTTCCTCACGGGCGCGGCTCGTCAGAAACGATCCGTCGAATAGAACCTAGAGCGACAGCCCGATCGTCTTGAACTCGTGGCGGAGCTTGACTCCCACCGAGGTTGTGACCTCGATGTCCAGCCACCAATATGCGTGTGCCGGCTCGGCGCCGGCGCCAAGGATGACCGCGGCCGTCTGCGTGCTGATCTCGATGTCGAAATCGTCCTTTGGCGAGGACGAGACGAGTTTGATAGGCGCGAACTTTCCCGGCTCGAGGGTTGGTACCACGTCCGCCGCGTCCTTGCGGGCCGCGACCGCCGTGAAGAGCTGTGGGCAGGTGAACTGCTTGTTGAGAGTCCGGCGGATATGAATGAACTTCACGTCGACCCTGCTCAGCTTCTCACCGCTGGGCCCGAAGATTTTCAAGAAGTACTTGACGCCCGCGTAAAACCCGGCGAACGGGCTGTGGAGGTTCGGCGGGCCGATGGGCGGCCCGGTAATGTCCTTGGCCTCGCTACGAACACGGAGCTGAACCGCGAACGGTTGCGCCTTCTTCAGGATCTCCTCGCCATCGCGGATCGAGCTGAGAAACCCCATGTAAGCGCCCGTGGCCTCGTTGGTCGTGGCGTCTGTGATCGGCTTGAAGCTCCGCCAGTCCTGGATACGGTCATCCAGCGCGTCCTTGTGCACAATCGCGGCAAACTTCTGGTTGCTGTTGGCTTGTTTCCAGGCCTCCACGATCGTCTTCTTCTGCTGAAGCGCGGCAAAGAACTTCTGGGATATCAGGATCGAGCCGCTCGGTCCGGGCGACGCCTCTTCATACGCCAGCAGCCCGCGCACGATCGGCTTGCTCTTTGCGAAGACCTCGGTCCAGAGCTCCCATGTCGCGCTGTTTGCCGTCGAGCACTGGGCGAGGACGATCCAGAGCGGGCCGCGGAAGCCTCTTCCCAGGGCGGAGGCCTGCCCGATGCTGAAGTACTTCGAGATCGTGCCGCGCCCCGTCCGGGCCGACTCTGGGTTGGCGTCGAGCATCTCCTCCATGACGTTGCCGCGCATATACCCGCCGAGCCAGCCGTGGGAGCTGATCAACAGCAACTCGGCGCGAAGGAGGTGATCGGGAAACGGGAAGACGATCTCCGCAGACTTGGACTCTTCATGGATCCGGGCCTTGATCGGGTTCGTGCCCGGCGTGATATCGATCGTGGGATCGAGGATGAAAGTGTTCATGAACTCCGCCGACTTCTCGTGGGCGGTGTGGCGACCGAAGGTGGTCTGGGTGTCGCCTAACGCGTCGGTAAACTCCTTCTTGCCGTTGGGTTTCTCGTCGGCAAGTTCACCGGAGTAGTTCTTCCAGAACGGGTCGGTGCCAAGGGCGTTCTTGCCGCCGGGCTCGACCACCGCGACCTTGCGTCCCCCGGCGGTGTGGGTATAGATCGGCAGGAACGGATGGGCCTCGTCGATGAGACGGTCCGTGTCGCCGGGGATGCCCGAGGGCTGGTCCTCGACCCTGGGCAAGAACGAGCCAACGAGATTGCGAAAGCCGAACTTCTTCTCGAGGCCCGCGCCGAACGCCGCCGAATCCTTCGCCTGGGTGCCGTCGATCACGACGTAATAGATCGCGCGAGGCGCGACCTTGGCTTCGGCGACGGGATCGGCCATCAGTCACTCCCCCCGAGGTCGGTCTCGAGATCTTCATCCAACAGCTTTTTGACGGCGTCCTTGGTCGTGTCATCGGGCTCGCCGGTGATCTCCAGGTCTCGGTGCGCGCCCTGGAACAGCACCACAGGATCGTTCTTCCCAGCCGCTTCGGTCGCGGGGCTGAACCCGAAGCTGCGGGCGTTGCGCCGAACAAACTCCTCGTCTTCATTGGGGTCCGGCGACACGAACGCACGCGATTCCAGATCGTGATTCTCGTCCTTGGGACGGTAGAAGATCCGTATCTCCTGCTCGCCGATGGCGGCTCGCTCGGTAAGCCGCCCGTCGCCATCGGTAAAGCCGATGATCTCTTCGCCGGTCTCCAGCAGCAGCCGGTAGCGGATCTCAGGGCACGGCTTGTAGGCGTAATCGTGGAGCTGGATGCGGATCACCATCGTCGGCACCTGCGGCTCGCGCTCGCACGGCGTGAAGCCCGCGATCCGCTGATAGAACCGGCACGCGAACGTATCGAACGTCTCCTTGAACTCCCGCCGTTCCGGGCCGGCCTGGCGGCGTCTGACGTGATCCGACCACAGGCGCTTCTTGCACCCCGCCGTCCCCTCGCTCGCGCGCGGGCATGGCCACGCCGCGGCGTCCACCTCCAGATCCGCCGGAAACAGCAGCACATGAACCCTCCGATTGGGCGCGTTGGCGGCGTTGCGTTCGGTCTTGTCAGGATCCCCCGCGAACTTATTGAGTTCACTCTGGCTGAGCAGCATGACCGGGTTGTACTCGCTGCAACCCTGGAAGTCGGCCTTGCCCTTGCTGTCGGCGCCCTTGCCCAGGAATCGCTCGGGCGGCAGCTTCCACGCATCGTCATTGATGTCGATGCAGAGGTGGTCCATGTACAACTCAAACAGGCGCGTCCGGGTCGCCTTGTCGGCGGAGCCCGACTGCCCCAGCCCCTCGCTGCTTTGAAACGCCTTGAGCCGATCGGTCAGGGTGTGCGAGCCGCCGTCAGAATCGTCGTCTGAGTCGTCGTCGGATTCCTCTGTGTGCACGCTCTCGACCATCCGCGCGACGCCCCGATCGCCCCAGCTCTTGTCGGCCTTGAACAGTTCCTCCCAGAGGTCCACACGCCGGGTGAGAAGCGCGTAGATGGCCTGGGAACGCCTGCCGCTGAGCCCCTTGTTGTACTCGTCGTTGCCGACCGGGTCGGCGTGCCCAAAGACGGTGAGCAGGCATCCCTCGTGGGCCGCGAGGCGGCGTTCGAGCACGCGCAGCTCGCTGCGCAGCTCGGGCCTCGGAAACGATGAATCGAACTCGAACCGCACATCGTTTGCTCGCCAGCAGCCGATGGGTCGCAGCTCCCGCCTGATCGTGTTGGATTTTTCCTCGAGCGTCGGCGCGACGTCGAGGACGCGAGGCTCGTCGTCGATGCTCGCGCTCACGCCCCCGATGGTCAGCGTGACGGGTTGGATCGAGCTCTCGCTCATGGTGCCCGCCCCTTCGTCATCGGTCGGCTCAGCACCCGTGCACCTCTTCCAGCTTGCCCCCGGTGTTGGGTCCGACAACGCCGTCCACCCAGAGCCCGTGCTCGACTTGAAACTCCTCGACCCCCAGACGCAGCGCGTCGTCGGTCTCATCCTCGATGCGATAGCCGAGGTTCGCCAGTCTTGCACGCAGGCCGGTGTCGCTGTCGATCGGATCGAGGTGCCCGATTCGCAGCGTCGCCTCGCGCTCGTCGGCGCGCACCAACGCCTCCTTCGCCGTCGGCGCGATCGGCGTGCGGAAGGCCCCCCCACCCTCGTCCTCCGGCTCGACCTCCGAGCCATCCACCTTGACAAGCAGCTTCTCGGGCTCGAGCGCCTCGCCATCCCAGTTTTCGAGCTTGACACCCAATGTGAGGCGCATGACCTCCGCGACGAATCGGTGCTTCTTGTCCGTGGAACCGGACTCGGTCCCCTTCTCGGTCTCCGGCACGACGAGCCGGTCGCCGGCGAGCAGGATGCACGGGTCTTCGCGCAGCTTGCGCAAGTCTTCGTTGTCGGGATGGTCCCAGACCGGCTCGATCGCGCGATGTCCGCCCCCGTGAGCCAGGCGTGGGACGTGATCGCCCTTCTTGACAATGTGCTCAGCCAAAGGTCTCCAATCTCGCGGACACACCCCGAGGTCTCACGGCGGACCGCCATCCCCCAGGGCGGCGTCGTCCCCACGCCCCTGCGAACAAGATAGCAGTTCCCGGCCCGCCGCTGCGCGGACGTGCGGGGGCGCTATCGAGAAAAAGAGACCCCGGGCGGTGGTGGGAACCGCCCGGGGCTGGGAGGCGCGGGGTCGAGGTGGTCTCTGGCCTGGCCCGAAAGCCGGCCCTTCGACCCCGCGTGGTGGGTTCATCCGTCTTGACGCCGGCATCCGCAGCGACCGTCATGGGCGCTGGGATTCCTGGTGACCGACCCGGGGCCAGTTCCTGGCGCTGGTGCGCCGATCGGCCCGAATGGTCGGTTGTAGGAAGGCCGTCGCCGAACTCCTTGGCGACGCACCCCGGCGGGCGTTCCTTCGCCCGCCGGCTCCCTGTCGCGGATCGTCGCGCGAGACCGATCCGCCAGCGTCAAGATGCATCAACCCCCTTTCAAACCCTCGTTCTCTGCTAACTCAAACCGATACTCCATCGCTCTTGAGGCCCGCGACTGCGCATCGCGTCCATCCACTTCCGCGCAACCTCAACTACATCCCATGCTGTTCCCGCAGTTCACGCACTTGTAGCACGTGCCGCTGCGAATCGTGATGGTCCCGCACACGTCGCACGGCGGCGCATCGCCCGCCGTCTCGAGCGCCAGGCTCAGCGTCTCGCTGAGTACCCGCGTCCGAAGGCTGATATCCCCCGTGATCGCAAGCTCCGCCTGCGCCTCGACGACATCGAACTTCACCCTCGACGCGGGCGTGCTCGCCGGCCCGTCGCGGCCTTCATTCATCCGCTCCAGGTCCGTCGCCCGGACCCCAATCTCCGGCTCGCTCTGTTTCTCGCTGGGACGATTCGGCGCGTTCGCCTCGCGATACCCCGCGATGAACTGCATCCCCAGCCAGCGGAAGATGTAGTCGACCAGGCTCTTGGCGAACGGGATGTCGCGGTTGGTCGTCATGCCCGCAGGCTCGAAACGCTGGTGGGTGAACTTGCGGACCAGGCTCTCCAGCGGCACGCCGTATTGCAGCGACACGCTGGTCGCCGTGCCCAGCGAGTCCATCAGCCCGCCAATCGTCGAGCCCTCCTTGGCCATCGTGATGAACAACTCGCCCGGCTTGCCATCCTCATACAGCCCGACGGTCAGATAGCCCTCGTGCCCGGCGATGTTGAACTTGTGCGTCAGGCTGTTGCGAGTATCCGGCAGACGCCTGCGATTGGGCCTGTTGCCCTTGAGCATCGGCTCGAGCAACCGCCGGACTTCCTTCCCCTGAGCCCCCGCCAACGCCGAGGTGACCAGTTCCTTGAGCGCATCGGGATCACCCTCAGCCGTAGCAATAGCCGCTACAGCGAGAGTCGAGTCCGAAGGGTCCGCCGAGGTCTCCGGCGCGCCCTTGCTCGACGTGCTCTTGCTCGACGAGCTGAGCGGTTGGCTCAGCTTGCAGCCATCGCGGTACAGCGCATTGGCCTTCAACCCAAGCTCCCAGCTCAGGCGATAGCACGCCTTGATGTCATCCACCGGCGCGTCGTTGGGCAGATTGATCGTCTTGCTGATCGCACCGGAGATGAACGGCTGGGCGGCAGCCATCATCCGGATATGCCCCTCGGCGGCGATGAACCGCTCGCCGGTCGGCCCGCAGCGGCTCGCACAATCGAACACCGCCAGGTGCTCGTCACGCAGGTGCGGCGCGCCCTCGACGGTCAGCATGCCGCATATCTGGCGGTTCAGCCCGTCGATCTGCTCGTCATTGAGCCCGAGCGACCGCAGCGCATTGAACGACGAATCCGCCTTGGCCGTCTGCGGATCGAACCCCAATCGTTGGAGCGCCTCGTCGCCCAGACTCCACGCCCCGAACGCGAATCCAAGCTCGAACACCCCCGGCAGCGCGTCGTGAATCGCCCGCAGATCCCCGTCACTCAACCCGCGCTTGCCCAGCCAGTCCGCGAACGTCTGCCCGGGCTCTGCGTGCGGCGCATCGCCGGGCATCGCCACCTCGAGCGCCAACGCCCCGAGCAGGTACACCTTGATGTCCCGGACCTCGTCCTGGTCATACCCAAGCGCCACCAGCGCGGGCTCCACACTCGCGTTGGCGATTTTAAAGTACCCGCCGCCGGCGAGCTTCTTGAACTTCACCAGCGCAAAGTCCGGCTCGACGCCCGTCGTATCGCAATCCATGAGGAGCCCGATGGTCCCCGTCGGCGCGATCACGCTCACCTGGGCGTTGCGATACCCGAACTGCTGGCCGAGACCCAACGCATCATCCCACGCCGAGCGCGCCCGATCCGCCAGGTCCTGCGCGTTCGCCAGGTTCACAGCCCCCGACTCGATCAGCGCGTGGTCGATCGGCACCGGCGTGATCCGCAGGTTCTCGTACTGATCCGAATCGCGTGCCACGCCGTGGGCCGCGTGCCGGTGGTTGCGGACCACACGCAGCATGCTCTCGCGGTCAGAATAAAACCCCGGGAACGGCCCGAGCTGCTTGGCGAGCTGGGCACTCAGCCGATAGCTCCGCCCGGTCAGGATCGAGCTCAGCGTTGCGCACACCGCGCGGGCCTCGTCACAGTCATACGGGATCCCCGCACGCATCAAGAGCGCCCCGAGATTCGCATACCCCAGCCCCAGCGTGCGATACCGATAGCTCAGCTCGGCGATCTCCTTGCTCGGGAACGCTGCCATCAATACGCTGATCTCCAGCACCATCGTCCACAGATCCACCGCGTGCTCATACCCGTCGGCGTCGAACTCGCGGGTCTCGTCGTCATAGAACTTCAGCACGTTGAGCGACGCGAGATTGCACGCGGTGTTATCCAGGAACATGTACTCCGAGCAGTTATGCACGACAATGCCGTTGGCGACGAAGTGGCTGCTCACGGGCTCTGTCAGGTCATACACCGGCTCCTCGCCCATGGGCGTGAGCGACGCGATGCCATCGCTCATCCGGTCCTGATACGTGGACACGCTCGCGTTGAGCTTGGCCAGCCGCTCAGCCTTGTCACTCTCGGGCAGGAACCCAATCTCCCGCTCAAAGACGACGCGCGAGCTTCGGCTTATCCGCAGCGAGTGCATCTGGGCGACGACGTAGGACTTGGTCCCGCCCTTGCCATCTGGCAGCATTGCCCGATGTTGGCCGATCGCCCGCCGATTCTCGTACAGCTTGGCCTTGATGCCGAACGACAGCAGCAGCACCTGCACCTGACCAAGCATCTCCACGCTCGTCGAGTCCAGCGAGACGTACTGTGACTTGTCGGCGTAGTCCGCAACGGTACCATCCGCGGTAAACAGCGCCCGCAGGATCGCGGCCTGAGAACGCCGGTCGAGCCGATACACCGAATCGGTCAGCCGCTTGCCGGTCGACCCGCCATCGAGCACCGCATACTCATCCAGCAGATCGAGAATGGCCCGGACCGACGTGCCCACGCGATGCCCGGTCTGGGTTTCGACGACGGACGTGGTCCGTGTCGTGCGGGCGTCGCCGGTGCATAACCACTGCTTGCAGTGATCGACGCCATCACGGATCCGCTCGGCTACGCGATACTCGCTGTGGCCGAACGCGATCTGCAGATGATCCTGGCTCTCGCCTCGCGAGATACACCCGTCGCCCAGGGCCATCCCGATCAACTCGCCAAACTGCTCGGGCACAAACTCGAGCCCAAAGCCCGATTTCTCCAGTATGACTCTGTCATCGACGGTCAGCTCGCACGCCGGTACGTCGCCGCGATTGGCCGTCTGGACCTTGTGATCCGCAGTCAGGCGGAGCCGGTAGCCCGCGTTCGTGCGAAGCTCATACACCGGCTTGGTGCCGGTCGCGATGATGCGATCGACCCAGACCTTGTCGCCGCGACCGTTGATGATCTCGGCGGTCTGACCGACGAGCTCGTCGATGCGTCGATAGCCCTGGGCGGTCGAGACGAGCGTGTCGCCAGTAACGCACGGATTACTCGCGTTGATCCGCCCCGCGCTCGGGCAGGTGTGCCACGCGTTGATCGTGCTGTCGAACTGCACGCCGGGATCCGCACACCGCCACGCGGCGTAGGCGATCTGCTCCCACAGGTCCTTGGCCGGGAACTCGCGGGCGACCTCCTTGCTCGTGCGGTAATAGGTCTTCCAAGTCTCGTCGCCATCGAGTGCGTCGAAGAACTCGTCGGGAATCCGCACCGAGTTGTTGCTGTTCTGCCCGGAGACCGTCGCGTACGCCTCGCCGTTAAAATCGTAATCAAGCTCGAGGCCCATCTTCTCGCAGGCTTCTGCGATCTCGGTGTTGTCGTCCTTGAGCAGTTTTAAACCCTCGACCATCGCCGCGACTTTGATCTCCTCGCGCACCTTCCAGTTGATGAACTCGCCGATGTCGGGGTGGTCCATGTCCAGGCAGACCATCTTGGCCGCCCGTCGCGTGGTCCCGCCGCTCTTGATCGCGCCCGCGGCCCGGTCGCCGATGCGCAGCCAGCTCATCAGCCCGCTGCTCTTGCCCCCGCCGCTGAGCCGCTCGTCCTCGGCCCGCAACGCGCTGAAGTTCGTCCCCGTGCCCGAGCCATACTTGAACAGGCGGGCCTCGCGGGTCCACAGGTCCATGATCCCGCCGGGACTCACCAGGTCGTCGCTGACACTCTGGATAAAGCACGCGTGCGGCTGGGGATGGCTGTACGCATCGCTCGCGAGCTTCGCCTCCCCGCTCGCCGGGTCGCAGTACCAGTGCCCCTGCGCCGGCCCGCTGATGCCGTACGCCCAGCTCAAGCCCGTATTGAACCACTGCGGCGAGTTCGGCGCGGCCATCTGCTCCATCATCATGAAACACAACTCGTCATAGAACGCCTGGGCATCCTCGGGCGTGTCAAAGTAGCCGTGGCGCTCCCCCCAATCGCGCCAGCACCCCGCCAGCCGATGGATCACCTGCTTGGCCGACCGCTCCGGCCCGGTCTCATCCAGTGGCACGGGCGTTCCGCCCGTACGCGCCCCATCCTCCCCCTCCGTCGCTTCGTCGCTCCGTCGCTCCGTCGCTTCCACCCCTATCCCATTCGGCCCCCCATCCAAC
>CBDVAM010000006.1:0-58849 GCA_965371965.1 uncultured Phycisphaerales bacterium | reverse complement strand
CCCTTCCGCTCCCTCCACGACTTCTGCGAGCGCGTGCCCAAGGGTGTGGTCAATAAGGCCACGATCGAGGCGCTGATCCGCAGCGGCGCGTTCGACGAGGTGCACGGGCGCGAGAACCGGGCCGCCATGATCGCCTCGATCGAGAAGGCCGTCGGTGCCGCCCAGAAACTCGCCAAGGACCGCGACTCGGGCCAGAACCAACTCTTCGGCTTTGGCGGCGAGACAGAGGCCCGGCCCGCCGTCGAGCCCGCGCTGGAGCGCATCGAGCCCTGGACCGAAACGGAGATCCTCCAGAACGAGAAGGACACGCTGGGCTTCTATCTCTCCAGCCACCCGCTGGAGACCTGGCGTCCGTGGATCGAGGCCTTCCCGACGATGGATATCCGTGCCGCTCGCGAACAGCCTCAAAACCGCAAGGTGATCGTCGCCGCGCTGCCCCAGTCGCTGCGAGAGGTCACCTGTCGCAGCGGCAGGTCCAGCGGCAAGAAGATGGGCGTGCTCACGATCGAGGACCTCACTGGATCCATCGAGGCGGTCATCTTCACCGACGCGTTCAAGGATTACGGGCACCTCGCCGACGGCGACGACGCCTTCTTCGTGCTCGGGCAAATGGACCACAAACGCGGCGAGCCCCAGATCATCGTCGAGAAGCTTGTGCCCATCGACGGCGTGCCGCTCAACAATAATGTACGCCTGAGCGTGACCCTCGACGAACGCCGTCTCAACGGCGGGCAGAATCAGATCCTCGCCAGACTCCGCGACATGCTCAGCGCGCCCGCCGACGGCCCTGCGCCGGCATCGATGCCGGTCGAGTTCGTGATCCACGCCGAGCAGCGGATGGTCCGTCTGAAACCCAAGAGCATCAAGCGAGTAGGGGTCGGACCGGGGCTGGTGAAATCGCTGGCGGACCTGCTGGGCGAGCGGTCGGCGTCGGTGGTGGGGGGAGTGGCAATCGAGACGTGAACCCGTCTCGCTCCTGAGACGCTTCTCAGATCGCGCGGGCCTCGCCCTGCGCAGCCTTGAGTGCCGAACGCGCTGTTTCCAGCATTATGACATAGCGCACAAGGAACACAATCGCGAAGATAATCACAGCGACAAATGGCAGGAACGCTACGCACGGGGCCACAAACGCGAGCACGACCGTCACAACAAGGACGCCCAGCGACCAGTTCAGGGTGGTCCGCGCCGACTCCGCGCGGTGGGCCAACGCTCCGCCTGGAAGCCTGGCGTCCAGCGTGGTGAGGTACGAGAAGGACGCATAGATCTTGACGAGCCAGATGACCGGTGCCGCCAGATCGAGCAGGCCGAGGACGAGGATGGCCCCTCCGCCGGCCTGCATCGCAGTCCTGCTCAGGATCTGGCGGACGGCTAAGGAGATAATCATGAGCACGAGCGCGGCTCGCAGAACTCGTCGCGCCCTCCCGCCCGGATCAAGCACGCCGAGCGCCGGGTCCCGCGTCGTCAGCATCCACCAGCCGGCGAGGCTTGCAATGTTGAGCCCAAGCATCGCCATGCCCAGAAACGTATCGAATCCCGCAACCGGTGAGCTGAACACGGCGACAAAAACGGTCATGAATAGCAGAACGTTCAGGATCACAGTCCACTCAGCGATGAGCGCGCCACGCGCGAGCGCCGCGACGTACGCCGGGGCGCTGCTGGACAGCGGGTCGCCCATCATCGACCGGCGGACGGACATGGCGCACTCCGGACACACGCCGGTCGCGCTCATCCCGCGCAGGTCGTAGCCGCAGCGCCGGCAGAAAAGCGCGCCGACCACTGGCCCTTTGCCATCGGCGATGGTCGCATCCGGTCCAAATCGGGAGAACGCGATGGTCGTGCCGCACTCGCACGCGCCGTCGGCGGGCCTACCGATGAGCAGTGCATCGCATGTGACACAGCGAACATCCTCGTCGACGACACGCCCGTCGGCGTGCGGCAGCTCGGGCATCGGTTCCATGTCGTAGGCGTCGCCTGGCATACCCATCTCTTGGGATAGTCTGCACTACCCTTGCAACGATCGCGCAAGGAACGGGGAGCCGGCTCCGGACCCGTTCCCCGGGGAAATGGTAACAAGTCGCCCAGACTAGCGCCGACCCATGGGACTGATCGGGACACGAATGTCGGCGTTCATGTGTTCTCAGCCCCCTGCGCATCCTCCTAGGAGAGCAACGACAGGACGAACTCCTGTTCGTCTTGCGCCTGATCGCCGGCCGATTCCGCGACAACCTCATGCACCAAAGCCAGAACCCGACGTTTGGCGACCTGCAGCGCCGAGGCCGCGGCTCGCTCGTCGGCAAAGCCAAGGCTCGCGGCAATGTCTCGCAAACTACTTGCCCGAGTCGACCCGATCGCGGGGTGAAGCACGCGCTGCTCCAGCAGGAGCCAGTGCCCGACTCTGTCGACTCGTCGATAGTACTGCTCGCAACGGCGCATCGCCTCCTCGAGCACCGCCGCGGCCCACCGCCGATCGAACCACAAGCCGGCATCGCAATCGTCGGTTTCCGACAACGCCAGTTCCTCGATGTCGATCGCGTCCAGCGTAACATGGTGCTCGCTTCGTCGTGCGTGGGCGCGCCGATGGCGGTCCACGACGTAGTTCCCCAATGCGACCAGTATCATCGTCCTCAGCCGCCCACGCTCGGGGCTCGATCGCTCGAAGAGCCGTCGCCCATAGATAACATCCGTGAAGAAGCCCTGCGTCGTGTCCGCCGCTCGATCGGGATCCTGCCCGCTGCGCCGGAGCCAGCCGTACACCGCGGGCCAGTACAGCGTTGCCAATCGGTCGGCCGCCTGGTGCCGCTGCTGGGGATCATCTGCGCTCAGGCCGTCCAGCAGCGTCCACTGCGTGGTCTGAAATCCCGCACCGGTCGATCCATCCTCCACGTCCCATCCCCCTTGTAAGCCGGGGCACCACAACCCCATTCTATAGTCAAGTCTTCTGGCCCCTCATTAAATATTTCCCATCTCGTTCTCATGCGCCCGTGTTAGGATGCGTTCGAATGTTGGATCCGGAGCAGGACCAGGCTCTCCTTTCGATCCCGCCCAAGACACGCGCCATGACCGCCGATCATGCCCGCCAACACGCCGATCGGATGACCCCGGAGCTTGCCCGGCGGGTCGTCCGGGAGCTGCTCGATGGCGATCAAGACCCGAACAACCCAGCCCAAGACATTCCTGTAAATGAACAGACTCCCCAGATCCCCGGCTATCGCCTCGAACGCCCCCTGGGTGAGGGTGGCGCCGGACGAGTCTTCCTGGGCTACAGCGACGGCTCGGCGGCCCCGGTCGCCATCAAACTCATGCGTCATCGCCTGGGGAGCTCGCCGCAAACCCAGCGCGCCTGGCGCGAGCTAGACGTGCTCTCGCAGGTTCGATCGCCGTTCGTGCCGCGTCTGTTGGATTTCGGCTCGGTGGACGGCCGGCTCTACATCGTCACCGAGTTGGTGCAAGGATGCCGGCTCGATGAGTATTGCGACGAGAAGAAGCTGGATGTTCGGGCCAGAGCCCGCCTGCTCGCGCGTATCGCCGACGCGGTCCACGACCTGCACACCCACGGCGTGATCCATCGCGATCTCAAGCCCGCCAACATCCTCATCACAGATTCCGGTGACCCGCTCATCATCGACCTGGGCGTCGCGTCGCTGCTTGTGCATGACGTGATGGAATCGCTCACCCAGGACGGCGCGCCCGTCGGCACGCCCGCGTTTATGGCCCCCGAGCAGGCGCGAGGCGAGCGCCATCGCGTCTCTACCCGCTCTGACGTCTACGCCCTCGGGGCAACGGCGCTGTGCGTCCTCACGGGCCACACCCCGCACGACCCCGATTCCTCGGATTCTCTCTTCGAAGTTGTTCATCGCATCGGGCACGACGAGCCCCGCGACCCGCGAACGCTCGACCCCTCCATCCCAAGACCCCTTGCCGCGATCCTGCGCAAGGCGACGGCGTTCCGCCCCGAGGACCGATACGCCTCCGCGCCGGGGCTCGCCGCAGACCTGCGACGCTGGCTGGCCAGAGAGCCGGTGCACGCCGCGGGATTGACGGTCTGGCAACGCACGGGGCGGTGGGTCGGGCGGCATCCTGTCGCTGGCACCGCTGCGGCTTGTCTCTCGATCGCGGGGATGATTCTGGGAGGCGCGTTTGTCGGTGCATCGTGGCTGAACCAGCAACCCTCCCATGTGAGCGCCAGCTCGGACCGGACCGTCGTACGCCTGTTCAGCCGTTCGGGCAGGCCGCTCCACGAGTGGCGGAGCAAGACTCAATACTCCGACGACCTCGACGCGGTGCTCATTCCGCGCGATCCGGAGACTGGGCGCAGCGCGCTGGTGCTGACTCTCATCCCCAAGCCAACTGATCCGAGTATTCCCGACAAGCAGCTCTGCGTATGGAAAGCGAGCGACCCCACGCACCTCTTGTGGAGTTCTCCGGCCGGCGCGCCAGACCTGTCGCCCCCTCAGCCGTCCAACTTCGGGCCGGAAGAGGGCATCTATGAGGCGTCCTCGTTCATCGTGGAGGACATCTTCGAGGATCTTCCCGGCGATGAGATCGTAGTGCTCACGCAGCACGCGGTCCGGTCGTCACGTGCGGTGCTGGTCTTCGACATGGACGGGAAACTCCTCTACGAGTTCTGGCATGACGGCGAGATGTCCGTCCCCGTGTGGCTGTCTGGGACGCGCATGCTGGTCTTTAGTGGGCGCAACCGAGCGCATGACTGGGAAGATCGTCTGCCGCCTGGCCATGACAACTACCAGGAGTTGGTCGGGATCGGCCCGCAAGTCCTCTTCGGCGTGCGCCCGCGCCTAGGGGCCGCTCGATCATGGATCAACCCGGACTCGGGCGTGCATCACCCGGACCTCGCATTTTACCGCTGCATTTTGCCGATCCCGGAAATCGAACGCTTCCGGCTCTACTGCGAGACGGAACCGGATGTCGGCCTCAGGTCGAAGTTCTTCCGCGTCCATTTCATCCTGGTCAATGACAACAAGGGTTTCAACATACGCGTTGATAGCGCTGGGCGATTCGTGCCGGGCAGCATCATCCCGACGGATGGGTTCAAGCGTCTGACGGCGGTGCCGGACCCGGGCCAGTTCAGTCTCGGGGATTTGCCGCCGGTGCTCCAGCTGCCCAGTGAGTCAGGCCCGCCGGGCTGAATCTCGTGGCGGGCGTACTGGTCGAGCATTTCTTCCCCAAATGGCGCGGATTGGCCCACTACCGGCGCCACAGAACCCCTCTTCCGGCGATTGACCACAATCGGCCTATTTTCTGGCCTCGTTCCCATATCTCCCGGACCCGCTTGCGTTCTTGTATTGGCGGCTCTGCGGTATCTCAGAGCACGCATGGGGGGTTGTCAGCAACGCGGGCTATGGCGTGAGCCGCATCTGCGGCGGATGGCGCTACTGGAGGCCCTCGTTGCGCCTCGGTGGACTATGAAAAAGGAGACAAACTAATGCTGCCAAGAATCTTAGGAATCGCGCTCACGTCTGCCGCTACAGTCGGGCTCGTCCACGCCGCACCGCCGTCGTGGGAAACCGCCCCTCCCCTAAGCATGGCCAGAACTGTTGCGGCGGCATGCACTGCTCCGTGTGGAGATATCTATGTCGTTGGCGGGGCCGGCGCAGAGACCAGCGTCGAGATCCTCGTCTTCGATGGCTCGGCGTACGCGGAGGCCTGGATTGAGGGGCCGTCTCTCAATACACCCCGGCACGGTATAGCGCTGGCCCGTGTCGGCACGTTCATCTATGCCATCGGGGGGTTCGATTCGACGGCTGAGAATCTCTTGACATCCGTCGAGCGTCTGGACATCACGGATGTGAGCTCTGGCTGGGAGACGCTTCCGAGCGATCAGTGGCTGAACGTGCCACGTTCGACCCCGGGAGTCGCCGTTGACGATTTCGGTCGCATCTATGTCTTCGGCGGGCATACCGATAAGGGCTTCGGATACGGATCTCCGTCTGCCGAGCGATTCGATCCCGCCAATCCTGCGGATGGATGGACGATGATCTGTGACATGCAGGAAGCCCGGGCGGAACTCGGATCCGCGAGTGATTCTCTGGGACGCGTTTACGCCATTGGGGGTTCGGGGCCGCCGAATGGCGTTCATCTGACAACCGTTGAACGCATGGATCCATGCTCAGGATCGTGTGATTGGACTTCGGTCGCGTCGATGCCGGGCCCGGCATCGAACAATGATCGTGCAGTCACGGGAGCCGATGGGAACATCTATGTCGCAGGCGGCTGGCTTCCCAACCCGACTGGCAGAACGATCCGGTACCTCCCGGACCGTGATGAGTGGCAGGACTTGCCTGATTTGATCGAAGCTCGATCCCGTCCGGCCATGGCGCTGGGGCGCGATGGATTCATCTACGCCATCGCCGGCGACACGGGCGGGGGCCATCTGTCCTCCGTCGAGCGGCTGGATACCAACCCTCCGTGCCGCGCCGACATCGATGGTAATGGGACCATCGACGCGGACGACTTCTTCGCGTACCTGGACCTCTTCGTCCTCGGCTGCCCCTAATGGCACGCCTCGTTCGTGACGTGCCCATGAGCCTTAGCGATCACCGCCGACACCAAGCGCATCGTGAAGAGAACTACGGAACGGGCTCATGGACTCGTCCGCGCCCTCAAGCTGAAACCGCTGGGTGTTGTCCGACTCCCGATTCGCGTGCAACAACAAAACCTGCCCGCCCTGCACAAGGTTGTCCCTGCCGATATTGCCGCCGCGGACGCTATGGGCCTGGACGTTGAAGACGAAGACGGACCCGCCGGGGGCATCGGCGAGGAACTCGCTGATATCGACGATGCCTGAGGACTCCCAGTCGCCGAGGTCGTCGGGGTCGGTGTCGACCTGCCCATCGGGGACGGCGGTGCGGTCCATGATGGCGATGCGTATCGCGTCGGCGTTGCGGGGGTCAAGACGCCAGATGGAGGCCTCGATCCCACTGTCGTCGCCGAATCTGCTGGTCGAGCGATCTTCCTGCTCATAGATGAAGCCGTCGTCGGCCCAGTCGAGGTTGTCGGGGTTTCGGATGCCGAAGTCCTGCTTATCGGGCTCGTTCGCGTCGTAGGCGACGCGAAGACCGGCACGAAAGTTGCCGCTGCTGTCGCCCGGCATCCCGCGCGCGAGAGCGCCGAGATCGATGGTGACGATGTAGCTGGTTCCCCACGGGTCGTTGATGATGTCGTTGATGCCGTCGCCGTCGATGTCGCCGAGGTTAGTCACCCGCCCGGTCGCAGCCAGGACGACCTGGGCATGTCGCGGATGGCGGTAGACGGGGTTGACCGAGACGTCCTCGGGGCGGCTGAAGAAGAACGCGCCGATCGCGCCGGCTTCTGCAACTAGGTTTCGCATGTTTTGGATGTCGTCGGCGAGGTTGATCCGCCCGTCGCCGGTGATGTCCTCGCTCGGATTGTTGCTGTGGAGCGCCACCCACGAGCAAGGAACATACCGCCCCGTGCCGGCGAACTCGGTGTTGGTGTTCGCGCCGGTGCGTGTCACGAGGGCATAGAGCTGCCCATCGGCGAGGCCGTTGCGCTCGAGGAACCCGCCGTCCTGTGGGCCCTGCTCGCCCACGTACAGGTAGAGCGGACGCCCGCTGCTGTCGTCGCCAAGAACGACGACGGTCAGGCCCTCGGCGGGTGTGCCCACGGTCGGCACCACGATCGCGCTCTCCCACGCCCCGTTGCCCATCGCCGGAATCTCATACAGCGTCCTTGTCGCGGCGTCCAGCGCCCACACACGCCCGCCCGAAGTCTCTTCACCTGTGAAGAAGATGAAATCGCGCAGGCCGTCCGCCGGGCCTGCCATGGTCGCCGAGCACAGGCGGTTGATGATCGAATAGTCGGCGATGTACCGGTCGATGTTGCCCGGATCGAGTTCGACGCCGCCATCGACAATGACGCGCGCAATGCCCAGACCGCCGCGAACGATCTCCAACGTTCGCTTATCGATATCGAAGATGCTGACGCGGGCCCCGCTGGGAAACTCCGCGCCATTGGCGAGGCTGAACGCTGTGCCGCGGCTCTGACTGAACTCGTGATTCACGAAGACCCTGATCGTGTTGTCGTCCAGCTCGATAGCGCCCATGCCGTCGGGGATGCCGGTGAGTTGGTAGTCCATGTCGCCATCGATGTTGGCGACGAACTCGCCGACGGTCAGCAGCGCGGTCGTCGAGAATCCGTTGTGCCCGAGCATCATCGGGGCCTCGCCGGTCTGGGCCGACGCGTCCCCGGTGACTGCGAGCAGCACGATTGCAAGAGCGGGAGTCCTCATGGTTCTGCTCCTGTACCGGAAACGACCCACCGGGCGACCCGATGGGGTGATTCGGGCGTGGTCAGGATACTCCGGGGTCCGAATCTCTCAAAGGAAAAACGCCGGGTAGGCCGGTTCTTCGCCAATCCCCGCAGCGGCACAACTCTCAGATTGGGGAGGGCACTCTGGCCTCACCCGTTGTATCTGAGGCCAGTCTCGGTTACGCTCGCCTCGTGACCACGTCAATTCCCGTCATTCTCACCGCGATGATCGTCTCGGCCTCGCACGCGCAGACGATCCGGACTCTGCGGATCGAGCCCGATCCGCTCGCCGGCGCGGGCGATACCGAGCGTTTCTCGGTCCGCGTTGGGGCGGTAGGCGAGGATCAGGCGTCGCCCTGGCCCACCCAGCGCATCGCCTGGATGTTCTGGCGCACCGCCGACCGCCAGGAAAACCGCCATCATCCAGAAGCCACGGGCAAACAGAGCTTCTCGATCGACCTCGCGCCGATCGGAGCGTCCGTTGTCGGCGTCGAGCTCGACCCCGTGATCGAGACGGTGTCGGCCCAAGAGTGGCAATCGTTCCGCGAACGGGTCTCGTTCGTCGGCGGCGAGGGTGTGGAGGAGGGCGTGGACAACGAGGTCACGCGGATCCGCCGACGCGAATCGCTCGTCGCCATCGTCCGCGCGAAGGATGACATATCGGGTCCATCGCCCATCGCGACCAGCAAGCTGGGTATGCACGCGGAGATCCGACCCCTGATGGACCCGACGCGCATCCAACTAGCCAGCGACATGGCCTTCCGCATCTATGTGGACGGCGTGAGCGTAACCGGACAGCGCGTGATCGCGACACACATCGATTCAGACGAATCCCACATCATCACCACGCGCTCCGGCGGCTTTGGTGACCTGAGGATCGATCAAGCCGGCGACTGGCGATTGGAGTTCCATCGCGCGTCACGACCTCCAGAGCAAGACTCTGATGAGATGCCCAAGGCCGATCTTGAACTCACCACGGGCGTGCTGACGTTTACCGTCCCCGGAGGCGAGAAATGAAACTCTGTCTCGCACTTCTGGCATCCTGCGTCGTGGGTCCCGCCATCGCGCAGCAAGCCGAGTCTCTCGGCCCGGCCCCGGTTACCTTCTTTGGCGGCTCGGCCGGGCGCATCAGCGCACTGGTCGCGAGCCCGACCGATCCCGACCTCTACTTCGCGGGCGGCGCCGACGGTGGCGTCTGGCGCACTCGCGACGGCGGGCAGTCCTGGCAGCCGCTCACCGACCACATGCCCACAACCTCCATCGGCGCGCTCGCCATCGATCCGACCAACGAGAACACGCTGTACGCCGGCACGGGTGAGGCGAACTACGCCAATCACAGCCGCTACGGCCTGGGGCTATTTAAGACCATCGATGGCGGCGACACCTGGATGCACCTCGCCCACGACGCGTTCGCCGGGAGATGCTTCTCGAAGATCGTCATCGATCCGAGCAACACACAGATCCTGTACGCTTCCATCACCCGCGCCGGCGGCTTTCCCGAACTCGCCGCGGCAAAGGGACACCCCCAGCGCGAGGGTCTGCTGGGCGTCTTCAAGTCCACCGACGCCGGCGTGAGCTGGCTGCATCTCGATGGCCTCCCAAATCTCTCGGCGACCGACGTCGCCATCGACAACAACGACCCGCGAGTGCTCTACGCCGCGATCGGGCGCATCTTCGGACACCCCGACAACGGCATCTATAAGTCGACCGACGGCGGACAGTCCTGGTTGAAACTCACCAACGGACTAGCGAGCAACGTCGGACGGATCAGCGTCGCGGTTGCGCCAGACGATTCCGATCGCGTCATGGCCATCCTGACCGAGCCATCGAGCTCAACTGGCGGCTCTGCGAGCAATATCGGCATCTACCGCAGCTTGAATGGCGGGGCATCCTGGTCGCGCATCGGCAGCGTTAACCAGGCGTCCTACGGCTGGTATCTCTCGACGATCTCGTTCCAACCGGGCAACCCGAATGTCGCGATCGCCGGCGGGTTTTCGCTCGCCCGCACAACCAACACCGGCGGCTCGTGGAGCAACATCACCCCGCCCCACGTCGACATGCACGCCATCGCATGGGACGCCGCCGGACGCCTGCTCATCGGCTCCGACGGCGGCGTTCATCGCAGCGAGAACCTCGGCAACTCCTGGCAATCACTCAACACCAATCTCACGACCATCCAGTTCTACGCCGGGATCGCCACCCACCCGAGCGAGGACGACTGGTTCATCGCCGGCGCACAGGACAACGGCTCCAACAGACGCAACACAGATTCAACGCTCTGGCAGACGGTCCACGGCGGCGACGGCGGATGGACCCGCGTCGATCAGAGAAGCCCCAACCGCGTGTTCGTAGAATCACAGGGCACCGCAAACCTCTACCGCTCGACCAACGGCGGCAACAGCTTCAGCTTCGTCGGAAGTGGCATCAGCGGACGCAACTGCTTTCTCCCGCCCTTCGTCATCGATCCGAGCGACCCCAACCGGATGCTCTACGCCACGCAGCGCGTGTACCAATCGATCAACGGTGGGTCGTCCTGGTCTTCATTGAGCGGTGACCTGACCGATGGCGGGGGCGCTATCCGCGCCCTGGCTATCGCGCCTTCGGACCCGAACTTCGTCTACGCGGCCACCAACGACGGCAACGTGCTCGTCTCCACCAACGCCGGTGCTGCCTTCACTCAGATCCTCGACAACAACCCCGGCTGGCCCCGCGTCACGCGCGAGATCGAGATCCATCCAAGCGACCCACAGACCATGTACCTCGCGGTCGCCAACTTCGGCGTCGATCAGGTCTTGCGCACAACCAACGCCGGCCAGAGCTTCGTGGCGCTCGACGGCGACCTGCCCGATGTCCCCGTCAACGTCCTCGCCGTCGACCCGCGCGGCGCCAACGGCCTCATCCCCGCCCTCTACGCGGGTGCCGACGACGGTCTGTATCGCTCGGTCAACGGCGGAACCAACTGGCACCGCTATGGCACCGGTTTCCCGCATGTGCCGGTGATCGACCTGGAACTCGACGCCGAGCGCCAGCGCCTGGTCGTCTCCACCCAGGGTCGCGGGGCGTGGCGCATCCCCATTGCCATCCCCGGCGACCTCACCTGCGACGGCGTTGTCGATCGCAATGACCTCCACGAGATCCTCCGACCCAACTCGCCGGTGGACCCCGGCGAGATCGACAACGGCTGCGACAGGATGGCCGCAGGCGATCTCAATGGCGACGGCGAGATAGACGCCGTGGATTTCTTCATTCTGCTGGACCTGATCGGCTGATATTCCGCCGGTTCGTGGCGACAACATAAGCCCGTACCAAAGACACGAAGACATCAGTCGGGAGCGCGACCCTCCCAACGGGTCTCCAGCCCGTGCTCGATCTCCAGCAGGTCCAGCACCTTGCCCACCACGAAATCCACCAGGTCCTCCACCCGCTTGGGCATCAGATAGAACCCGGGATTCGTCGGACAGACGATCCCGCCCGCGAGCGCAACCTGACGCATGTTCTCGATGTCGATCAGGCTCAGCGGCGTCTCGCGGTGGCACAGAACAAGCTTGCGGCGCTCCTTCAGCGTCACCATCGCCGCCCGCGTCAGCAGGTTCGATCCCGACCCGTTTGCGATGGCCCCCAGGCTCGTGCTCGAACAGGGGACGACCACCATGCCGTCGTGCAGGAAGCCGCCCGAGGCGATGACCGCCCCGACGTCCTTGTTGGGGTGGATCACCAGCGTGCCGCCATCCACGCCCGGGGTAAGCGTCTCTCGGCTGATCCGGTTGATCGACGCCTCTTCGCTCAGCAGACGCTTGCCATACTCGCTGACAACCAGATGCACCTCGTGCTCGCTCGCCAGCAGCAGCTCGAGCAGGCGCAGGGCATACGCGGCACCCGACGCCCCGGTGATCCCGACCACAACTCTGGAAGTTCTGCCCATGTCGCTCCCTGTCGATCGTAGGGGGCCGCCGGCGAATACCTGCGTCCACCCGCCCCCGCCGCTAGACTGTGCACAGTCCGCACGGATGTGGAGTCAGCCATGCTCAGAACAAGATCGATGCGTCCTCTCGCCGCCCTCGCGATGCTCCCGCTCTTCGCCATAGGCGTCGGCTGCGTCGGGTACACCTCTTACAACCCGACCGAGGGCGATCAGTTGGGCGACAGCTCGCTGAACGCGCCGGCGGTCCGCGCGGTGCTGACGCGGAGCCTGCGGTTCACGATCGAGCGCATGCCGCCGGAGCTGAGCGAGGACGAGGCCCGACTCAACGTGCTCGCGCCCGCGAGCGAGCGCGAGGTCGCCGTCAGCCTGCCCCGAGGGCTCACCAAGGCGACCCACGACCAGATCCTCGCGTCGCTGGGTGACGCCGTCTCGCCGATCGTCGATGGCAACGAGGGCCTGCCGATCTATCGCGTGGGTGAGCTGCGCATCCGTGGCAACAGCGCGACCGTCGACGTGCACCGCCCGCTTGATGAGACCAACAACCGATTCCAGGCACCCTACCAGTGCATCACTCTCAGCCTGCGAAGCGACCTGGAGGGCTGGCGCGTCGAGGGCTACGAGGCATGGATGCCCGGCACGGTCCCGCTGCCCGCGCTCAACGCGCTGCGGACGCCCGCAGAACCCGAGACCCCCGAAGAGCCCGAGACGGAGATGGCCGCAGAAGAGGGTGGCTAACCAATTCAGCCGGCGGCGAGCTTGAGAAAAGCCCGGATCTGGGAGACCTCCAGAGCACTCACGAACCCGTTCATCGCCTCCAACCGTCCGCTCTTGTCGGTAACAACTTCGAGCTTGGCCAACGTGTCGCCCAAGACCTGTTGCTGGCTCTCGGTCAGTTCCAGCCGCTGGGCGATATTCTCGAGCGACGATGCCGAGGCAACGATCAGCTCCTCGTACACAAACAGAGCCTCCTCGGCCTGGCTTCTGAGCATCGGTACGAGGAGCACTTGCAACTCCATGCCCTCGGCCCCCGCACCGATCTCAGCGCGCAGGGCGGTGGAATATTCCCTCACGATCAGAGCATTCATGAACGCCTGACGTTGATCGATCACACCACTCTCACCGAGTTCCTGAACGATCGGATTCTCGAGATTCAGCGTCTTGAGCAGCATCCGCATGCGTTGGATCCCGTTCAGATCCGCGAGGGACGTGCGCTCGATCTCGCCACCGGCGATGAGCTTGACGACCTCGGCGTTCTCGGCGAGGCGTTGGCGGAGGCGATCGCGCCGGTCCTCGATCACCCCCCAGACCATTTCCAGAGTCGGCGCATCAAGGAGCGGGTTGTGGTTGAACGCGGCGATCATCGGCGGCTGGTCGACGCGCACGATCTTGTCGTTCTCATCGCGCCAGACCATGCTCTCGTACTGCACATGCGCAAGCTCCTCTAGCAGACGATTGCGCCTGTCGAAGGCATTGACCCCCTGCTGGGCCCGCGCCTTGTCTAGTTCACGCTGGTCCAGGAGCCGATCCTGGTCCGCCATCTTCTGATCATTGCGGGCCTTGAGAGCCGCCTCCAGGCGAACCAGATTCGGGTCCGGCGGCGGGGGAATCTTGTTGAAGTCCTCGGGCTTCTCCGGCGGGGGCAAGAGCACCTGCGCAGACCCGGCGCTGACCAACAACCCAAGCCCGACTGCCGCCAGCAACACGCGATTCATCGCTGTCTCCCATCCAAAGGTCCCACCAAGGACGATACGCCACGCCAAACGCTCATTCGGCGACCCGATTGCCCGCCGCAAGCAAATGACGGGCTCTTCGCCGATCTATGCTCCGTACATGAACACGTCCGAGAAGTCCGCACTCGCCCGGAGAATCGCCGAGGTCTCGCTGCTGCGAGGCACGTTCACTCTCCGTTCGGGTCGCACGAGCAGCTACTACCTCGACAAGTATCGCTTTAGCACAAGGCCCGAGATCCTGGAACCGGTCGCAACCATGTTCGCCGAGCGAATCCGGGCGATCGAGAGTGTGTCCGCCCCGATCGACCGCCTCGCCGGGGCCGAGCTGGGCGGCATCCCCCTTGTCACCGCCGCCAGCCTGCAGACCGCCAAGCCCTGCGTGTTCATCCGCAACAGCAAGAAGGACTATGGCACCGCCAAGCAGCTCGAAGGCGAACTCAACAAGGGCGACCGGGTCCTCATGCTCGAGGACGTCGCGACCACCGGCGGGCAGGCGCTCGAAGCGGTGGGGGTGCTGCGCGAACTTGGGGCGGAGGTCGTGGGGGTGATCTGTGCCATCGATCGCGAGGAGGGAGCCGCGGCGAGTTTCGAGGACGCGGGCATCGCCTTTGAGAGCCTGTTCACCAAGCGAGACCTTGGGATCACCGATTAGTTGAGCCCGAAAGAGTCATGCGCGATCGAGAGGGTCTGCGTTGCCTCCCGGAATGCAACCTGAGTCACGCTTTGCGCGCACGAAAGAGGCGGCGTCTTGCGGCACCGCCTTTGGTTGAACACTCTCTGAATCGACTCAGCGACGCCGACGCGTCGCGACCAGCCCGCCGAGACCAAGCAGCGCCAGCGACGCCGGTGCCGGCACGCCGGTGATCGCGATGTTGTCGAACACATAGGCCTCGAACGGCATGTTCGCCGTCATGGTGAGTGTGAGTTCCAAGCCTTCGCCATTGATCGCCGTCACGAACGTGTCCAGCTCGCCCGCGCCGTCGCCGCGCCGCACGCTTTTGTCCACATAGGTATTGCCCGCGAGCGAGCCGTCCTCGGCGAGCAGCTTGTTCACCAGGTTATCCCCGCCGACAACCAGCAGGTTGCCGCCGCCGCCCGCCAGACCGTCGTCCATGTCGCGGACGAAGAACTGGCCGCTGAAGACCTCGGCGTCAACATCAAACGCAGTCTGCACGGCCCCGCCATCGATCTGCACGGAGAAGACAATGTCCGCCAGGGCCGGGTCATACCCGCCGAATGAGTCGTTGGAGATCCCACCCATGTCAATGCGGAGCCCGAGCTCACTGAACCCGGCGATGTCAAACGTCCAACTCGCGGTCTGATCGCCGCCGAACTCGTCGCTATCGGACATCGCAAAGTAGCGATTGTCGAGGTTGCTGTTCATGCCGTAGATGCCCTCGTTGTCGCCCGGGAACGGCGTGCCGTTCGCATAGCCGAACACCGAATCGTCGGCGATCGAGAAGGGCACGCCGGGATCGGGGAAGCCCTGAGGCCAGGCGTTGCGGCTGCCCACGCCGAAGTAGTCCCCGGGCCCGCCGTCGAGCGCCGGAACGACGCTTCCAATCAGCCCGATGTCTCCGCCGTCAAAGTCCTCAGCCGCGATCACCTG
Source organism: uncultured Phycisphaerales bacterium (assembly GCA_965371965.1). Taxonomy (GTDB): domain Bacteria; phylum Planctomycetota; class Phycisphaerae; order Phycisphaerales; family UBA1924; genus S146-42. The sequence goes on along the minus strand of CBDVAM010000006.1, from coordinate 43,299 downwards.
CCCCAGCGCCAAACCAGCGCTGCCGCCAATCACGACGAGCCCGAGAGCCGTCTTGCGAACCATGGTCTTTCTCCTCCAAGTTGGAAGGCGCAACAAATGCGCCCCTGTCTTGTCTCCACCGAGAGAATAACCGGGCAACCCCACGAAAAGCAACCCTTGTGTGCCCAATTGCACGCACCCAGCGCTGCAATCTCAGGCCAGCTCTTCAATCCACCGCTGACGGAGTGTATTACAGATTTTTCCCACTATACCATCGCCTATTGTCGAGTCTTCGATTTTGGTAATAGGCAAAACGCCCCAACTTGAGTTGGTCAAAAACACCTCCTCGCCCCCAAGCACGTCGTCGAGTGTCAGCATCCGCTTCTCAACGCCTATGCCCAGATCCTCGGCGTACTCCAGCACCGCCCGGCGAGTCACCCCAGGCAGCACAGGGCTCGCCATCGCCCCGCTCTGCTCCTCCCCCCGCGCGATCGGTGTGTGCAGCACGCCATCACGGACCAGGAACAGATTGCTCACCGCCCCCCCGGCGACGTGATTGGTTACCTGAAACACCAGCGCCTCACTCGCCCCCTTGGCATGGGCCGCCTGCAACTCCCGCAGGCGTGCCCAGTAGTTGATCGTCTTGTGACCGCTCATGGGGTCCAGTGAATTGACGCGAAGATCCGCGACGACCACCCGCACACCCGTCTCGAACATCTCGTCGGGATAGCGCGTCGCGGGCTGGCAGACAATCAGCACGCCGGGCATGTGCTGGGCCCGGGCCGCTTGCTGTTCGCGCAGGTTGAGGTCGCCGCCGGTGATGGTCAGGCGGACCCGCGCCCGCTCGCCACCGTTGACCAGGCCCGATCGGCGGACGGTCTCGAGGATCAGGTCACCCAGGGCTTTGGTATCAAGTTTCTCCAACAGATCGAGCGTCCGGGCCGAGGCCTCCAGGCGCTCCAGGTGCTCGCCCAGCCGATGCACCCTCACATCGGGCCCGACGCCGAGCATGGTCTCGAACAGCCCAACGCCGTGCTGAATCGCGGCGTCGAAGGCGCTGATGCGGGCGTCGGCAGGGTCGAGGAACTCGCCGTTGAGGTGGACCAAGGTCATTGAGACAGTCTAGGGAATGTGGTGGAACGGCCAGGCGTGCTTCGAGCCAGCGAAGGCGGGTGCCAACGCTAGTAAAGCAAACAGCCATTTGCTTTCTCAAGCCCGCCGAAAATAAAACGCCCTGAACTACCGCTTCTCGAACACCAGGCTCGTGCCCTTCACGTCCACCAGCACCTGATCGCCGGCGGCGAACTCGCCGTTGAGGATCCGGCTGGCCAGCGGGTTCTCGATCCGCTGCTGGATCACGCGCTTGAGTGGGCGGGCACCGAACGCCGGGTCCCAGCCCTCGCTGGCGATGAGGTCCTTGGCCTCTTTGGATACCTCGATGGTCATCTCGCGGTCGCCCAGGCGTTTTCGCAGGTGCTCGAGCTGGATCTCGACGATCGCCCCGATGGCCTCTCGCTTGAGCTGGTGGAACACGACCGTTTCGTCGATCCGGTTGAGCAGTTCGGGGCGAAAAAATGGCTCCTGGGTGTCCACGCGCAAGCGGGCGTTCAACTCGCCGGATTCCAGGTCCGGCGTCAGCCCCTTGCCCTTGACGTCCAGCCCCGGGCCGTGGCGGATCAGATCGCGCACCGTTGCCTCGATCTCCCAATCCTCGGCACCCGCCTCGGTCATCTCCTGGATCTTGGTGGACCCCAGATTGCTCGTCATGACAATGATCGCGTTGCGGAAATCGACCGTGCGTCCCTGACCGTCGGTCAGCCGCCCATCGTCGAGCAGTTGCAAGAGCACGTTGAAGACGTCCGGATGGGCCTTCTCTATCTCGTCCATCAGGATCACGGCGTACGGACGCCTGCGAACCGCCTCGGTCAGCGCCCCGCCTTCTTCGTAGCCGACATATCCAGGAGGCGCGCCGATCAGGCGGCTGACAGCGTGCTTCTCCATGTACTCGGACATGTCGATGCGGACCATCGCGTCCTCTGTGTCGAACAGAAACTCCGCCAACGCCTTGCACGTCTCGGTCTTGCCCACGCCCGTGGGACCCAGGAACAAGAAGCTGCCGATCGGGCGGTTCGGATCGCCTAGCCCGGCCCGGCTGCGCCGCACCGCGTTGGCGACCGCCTCCAGCGCGTGCTCCTGCCCGATCACGCGCTCCTTCAGCTTATCCTCCATCCGCGTGAGCTTCTCACGCTCAGATTCAATAAGGCGCGAGACTGGGATGCCTGTCCATCGCCCCACAACCTCGGCGATCTGCTCGGCGTCCACCTCCTCCTTCACCAACGCCTCGCCGGATTCCTCGCGCGCCCGGCTCGATGCCTCGGCGTCGGCGAGTTGTATGTCGAGCTCGGGGATCTCGCCGTACTGAATCCTCGCCGCGGCTTCAAGATCGCCGCGGCGCTGGGCCTGCTCCAACTCGACGCGCCTGGCCTCCATCTCTTCCTTGATGCCCTTGATCGCGTCGAGGTCCTTCTTCTCCGAATCCCATTGGGCGGTCAGAGCACTGTTCTGCTCTTGCAACTCGCTCAGTTCCCTCTCGATGCGATCGAGTGCCTTGCCATCACCCTTTGTCTTCTTGTCAAGCTTCAACGCCTCGCGCTCGATCTCCAACTGCATGATCCGTCGGCGGATCTCGTCTAGCTCCGTCGGCAGGCTGTCGGACTCGATGCGCAGACAACTGGCGGCCTCGTCCATCAGGTCGATCGCCTTATCCGGCAAGAACCGATCGGCGATGTAGCGATGGCTCAGGTTCGCCGCCGCGAGCAGTGCGCCGTCCTGGATCCGCACGCCGTGGTGCGCCTCGTAGCGCTCCTTCAACCCGCGCAGGATCGCCACTGTCTCTTCAACGCTCGGCTCGCCGACGAAGATCGGCTGGAAGCGGCGCTCAAACGCCGGGTCTTTCTCGATGTGCTTGCGATACTCATCTAACGTCGTTGCGCCGATCGCCCGCAGCTCACCCCGCGCCAGCGCCGGCTTGAGCAGGTTGCCCGCGCTGATGGCGCCCTCGGCGGCCCCCGCGCCCACGATCGTGTGCAACTCGTCGATGAACAGGATGATCTCGCCGTCGCTGGCCTGCACCTCGCGCAAGACCGCCTTGAGGCGTTCCTCGAACTCGCCGCGGAACTTTGCGCCTGCGAGCAGTTGCCCGACATCAAGGGCCATGATCCGCTTGTCTGCCATCGAACTGGGGCAATCACGGTTGACGATCCGCAGCGCCAACCCCTCGGCGACCGCGGTCTTGCCCACGCCCGGCTCGCCGATCAGCACGGGGTTGTTCTTGGTCCGCCGGCTGAGCACCTGCATGCACCGGCGGATCTCCTCGTCACGCCCGATCACCGGATCGAGCTTGCCCTGCTGGGCCTTTTCGGTCAGGTCGATCGCGTACTTGCTCAGCGCCTCATAGGTGCTCTCGGCGTTGGGGTCGTTGACGTTTTTGACGCCCGAGGCCTCGCGGATCTGCTCGATCGCGGTCTTCAGGTGCTTCATATCGATACCGAGCGCGTCCAGCACGTCCTTGGCACCGGACTTGACCTCGCTGAGCGCAAGCAGCAGGTGCTCGCTGGAGATGTATGAATCACCCAGTGCCTTTGCCTGGACATCGCCCTTGGCGAGGATCTCCATGATCTCGCGCCCGCCGGCACCCCCGCCGCCGGAGACCTTGGACAGGCGATCCAGCTCCCCGCCGACGATCTGCGCGATCCGATCGGGGGCGCCGCCTGCGCGTTCGAGGATCGACCGCGCAGGCCCGCCCTTCTCGTCGACGATGGCACCGAGCACATGCAGCCCGCCGACCTCGGGGTTGTCTCGCCCCATCGCGTCGCTCTGGGCCGACGCGAGGATCTGTTGGGCGATCGTGGTGAGTTTGTCCGGCTGCATGGTGCCTCCTGTCTGCCAAGAGAGGGGCAATCGGGATGCCAGCACCATCAACCCATGGACAGTCGTGGGCCTTGGGTTATGCGTGTTTTAGCGTATCGGTTTCTGTCGATCTGGCAGATCGGCAGGCGTGCGTCCGCCGGAAACTGAGAGCAGTTTGTGCCGAAGCGGAAAAAAAAACCGGGTCTCCCTGCGAGAGACGCTTCGGCGTGGTTCCGAACCCCTCTGACGAGGTGGGTACGCCGAGCCTCGTCCCAGCCTTCCCCTCGCAGGGGGCTTGGCTATCGCGACGCTCTGGGCGTTCCCTATGGGATCGAAGTGGTTCAGACACCAGTTGCCGAAGATCCCTGCGCGGGGCGAGCCCGGTCTTCTTCCAGTCTACCATTATCCGTTCCGATTGGCCGCGCGGTTTCTCGAAGAATCAAGCCTCGGGGTTGGGTTGGAACACCCAGGGCATGTTGGGCGAATATTCCAGCCCCGCGTTGACCCGCGAGGAATAAGGCGGTACAAAGCCCGTTCGGCGACCCGGTTTGAGATATCTGGTTCAGCGACCGAGACACGAGGAGTCCATGATGAAGTCGTTCAGGAAATATTTGGGTGTGGTGTCGCTGGGAGGCGTGATCGCCCTGGGCGGATGTTCGAGCACCAGCTCGGACGCGATGAGTGTCCGCGGGGAGCCGTCGCCCGAACTCACGACGCTGTATGAGCGCCCCGCGGACGTCTACAACAATCTCGCGATCATGGTCGACGAGAACAATCGGATGTTCTGGGAGGATCTGGGACGGGCGTTCTACTGGGATCGCCCCAGCCGCCTGACGCCCGAGCCGATGCCCCGCTGAGCACACACGATCAGCCAAAACCCAAAGAGGGCGTTCGCGTGAAGCGAACGCCCTCATTCTTTTCCGTTGGCCGGTCGCTTAGGCGTTCGTGTACCGCCCGCGTTCGATCTTCTTGAACTTCTTGCTCTTGATGAGGGTCTGGTTGACCATGGTCCGGAAGTTCGCGGCGTTGGTCTTGTAGCCGCTCCTCTTGACCGCGGCGGCGATCTCAGAAACACCCATGACCTTGGTCCTGATGACCGAGACCATCGCGCCTTCGAGGGTCGTCTTGTTCTTGGGGCGCGGGCCGCGCTTGCCGCCACGACCGCCGGCCTTTCGGGGCGCACTCGATGGGGCCGCTCGTGCAGACGGTGCAACCTCGAAGTTCGCGAGTTCGGCGTTGATATCGTCGAGGCGAGCGATCAGCGAATCGCGCTCGCCCACAAGCTGGTTTGCCTGGCGCTCACGACGGTCAACCTCCTTGAGGAGGATCGACGTGGACACGCGCAAGAGGCTCGCCGCTCCCGGCGGACGCCCCCTTCGAGCCGCCGGTTTCCGACCTCGCTTCTTCGATCTTTTCTTCGCCATGGAACGTTCCTTTCCGAACATTCAGTTAGAAAACCGCCTCGAAGACACGTGGTGAGGGCGGTGTAAGAGCCGGGATATTAGGCACACATCTGTGCCAAGTTCACAAACGTGCGAACCACAATCAGACCCGCGTGACATAAGAAGTGTTTTCGCCCAGTGCGCAGAACCCAAACATTTGGGACGTGATTCCTCCGCGATGCACTTCTTGAGCATGCTGGTGTGCGCGCATCTCGTTGTCCCGAGCCGGGTTAGTCGCTCAATGGTCGCATGAGCGGAAACAGAAGCACGTCGCGAATGGATTCCTGCCCGGTGATCGCCATGACCAGCCGATCGATGCCGATGCCCAGGCCGCCCGCGGGCGGCATCCCGACCTTCAACGCCTCAAGAAAATCCTCGTCCAGTGTCCGGAATGTCTGCTCCTCGGCGTCGATACCCGCGAGCTGCGCCTCGAAACGCTCTCGCTGCACCTGTGGGTCGTTGAGTTCGGTGTAGGCGTTCGCCAGTTCCATCCCCGCGATATGCAACTCGAAGCGCTCGGCGAGCGTCGGATCCGACTCCTTGTGGCGCGTCAGCGGGCACAACGCCGCCGGGTAGTCGATCACAAACGTCGGACGTGTCGGGTCGATCGCCCCCTCGGCCTCGTCAAACAGCTTGCCCACGATGAGCCAATGGTCAAACTTCGCGTCCAGACCTCGGGTCTTGGCGGCGTCCTGGACCTTGTGCTCATCGCGCATCGAGAACCCGAGTGCCCGCTCAAACAGATCCTCGTAGGCAACGACCTCGAACGGGCGCGCATAGTCAACGGTGATATCACCAAACGCGATATCGAGGCGATTGGGCGGCTCATCTTCATCTGCGGGTTCGCCGGCGGCGCGATCTCGCGCGCTGACGATGACCAGCGTCGCCAGCTCGCGCACGAGGCTCTCGGTCAGCTCCATCATCACGCGGTAGTCGCCATAGGCCTGGTAGAGTTCGAGCATTGTGAACTCGGGATTGTGGCTGCGATCGACGCCCTCGTTGCGGAAGTTGCGTGCGATCTCGTACACCCGGCTGAACCCGCCCACCAGCAGGCGCTTGAGGAATAACTCGGGCGCGACCCGCATATAGAGATCCAGGTCCAGGGCGTTCATGTGTGTGACAAACGGCCTCGCCGCCGCCCCGCCGGCGAGCGTCTGGAGGACCGGTGTCTCCACCTCCAGAAAGCCCCGCTCATCGAGGAATTGGCGGATGCGGGTGATGATCTGTGATCGCAGAACCATGACGCCCATCGCCTGGGGGTTGGACCAGAGGTCGACGTAGCGCTGGCGGTAGCGCATCTCGACGTCCCTGAGCCCCGCGTGCTTTTCCGGCGGCGGGGTCATGGCCTTCGCCCCCGGACGCAGTTCGCCCGCCCAGACCGTCACCTCGCCGGTCCGGGTCTTGGCCAGCGGACCCTCGGCGACGACCAGGTCGGCGAGGTCCGTCAGCTTGGCGAGGGCGAATCCGGTCCCGTCGCAGTCGCGCTTGCTCACCGCGACCTGGATGTCGCCGCTGTCGTCGCGCAGGTTCAGCCAGACCAGCTTGCCATTGTCGCGATAGAGCACCACCCGCCCCGCGACCCGCACCACCGGACGGGTGTCCTGAAAATCCTCTTCCTTACCCCGCTGCTTGAACGCGTCGTCGGCATCCGCGTCAAATCGGGCAACGGCGTCGGCGAGCGAGAGCAGGGCGTCGGTTCGCTTGCCGTACGGATCAAGGCCCAGTTCGCGCACACGATCACGCTTTTTGGCACGCTCCAGCTCGAACTCGCTGGTTTGCTGCTCGCCTCGCTCTGTATCTGGTTCTTGCTCTGTCATGGGCCCATCCAAGGCCCGATGGTAGCGGGAGTCACTCAGGAGGCGAGATGGTGGATGATCGCCCCCTGGTCCTCGCCCTGGTTCATGATACTCGCGAGCGTCGTCTGCCCCAGGATGCGCACGACCGAGTGGTTGGCCCGATCGAGCGTCCGCTGCAACGCTTCTAGAGCCGGATCATCCGCAGGAACCGAAACTCGCAGCCACTTGGATGGGTCCACCGCGTTGACAATGTCCAGCAGATTGACCTGCTCGGACTCTCTACAGAGGCGATAGCCCCCGCCGACGCCCCGGCGTCCGGCGACGAGGTCCGCCGACGCCAGCATCTGCAGCACCTTGGCGAGGTAGCTATGGGGCACGTTGGCCGCGTCGGCAAGCTCGGGTGTCGCCATCAATCCACCGTCGCGGCTCGCCAGGCACACCATCGCCCGCAACGCATATTCGCTCGTTTGTGAGAGCATCACCTTCTCCCTTGCGCTCCCCCCGCACGAGCTGCGCACACCGACACAATCTTGGGTTCGCCCACATGGTGTTCGCTGCCAAACAAGCCCGGTTCCAAGATCTCTTTGTTATCGGGATCTCAAAGGAACAAGCATGTTCCGCTCGAACAAGTTGGACAAACTCCCTACCCACCCCACCGTTGTTGATACCCTGAAACCTTTCGCACGGTTGCGGCCTCAGCTCGCCCGGTGCAGCACCTGATCCATCTGCTGGCGCTCGGACGCCGACGCCGATTCCACCGAGACCTCCGAGAGGAGATTGTCGATGATCGCGTCGGGCGTTACCTGGTCGGCCTCGGCGTTGAAGTTCGTCAAAATCCTGTGGCGCAGCACGGGCTTTGCGACCTGGCGCATGTGGTCGAGCGTGACCGCTGGTGCGCCCTCGAGCACGGCCCGGGCCTTCGCAGCAAGAACCATGAACTCACTGGCCCTGGGGCCCGCACCCCAGCCGACGTAGTCCGTCACGAGCTTGGGACGGGTGTGCCCGCCGTCCATCTCCTCGCTCACCCTCGTGGCCCGCACCAGGCGTAGGGCGTAGGCGATCACGGTGTCGCTCACCGGTGTTTCTCGCACCAGCCGCTGGATTCGACGGATGCCCTCGTTGTCGAGCACCTGGGACACCTCTTCGTTGGTGCCGCCGGTAGATCGCTTGACAATCTCCAGCTCCTCTGAGGCGTCTGGGTAGTTCACCATAATCTGGAACATGAACCGGTCGAGCTGGGCCTCGGGCAGCGGATAGGTCCCCTCCTGCTCGATCGGGTTCTGTGTCGCGAGCACAAAGAATGGATCGGGCAGATCGTGCTGCGTGCCCCCGATGGTCACATGACGCTCCTGCATCGCCTCAAGCAGGGCCGCCTGGGTCTTGGGCGGCGTGCGGTTGATCTCGTCGGCGAGGATGACGTTCGCAAAGATCGGCCCACGCACAAAGGCCAGCTCGCGATGCCCGGTCGTGCGGTCTTCCTGGATCACCTCCGTGCCCGTGATATCGCTCGGCATCAGGTCGGGGGTGAACTGCACCCGGCTGAACTCGAGATTCAGCGAGCGGGCGATCGTCGAGATCAAGAGCGTCTTGGCAAGCCCCGGCACGCCCACAACCAACGCGTGCCCGCGACAGAACAGGCTCACCAGGAGCTGGTCGACCACCTCGTCCTGCCCCACGATCACCTTGCCGATCTCCCGGCGGAGATTGTCGTAGGCCTCTCGAATCTCTGCTGGCGAGCCGGGCATGGGCAAGTCCTTCCGTGGGGGTCCGCTTTGGCTACCTGCCGATCGTACCGCTCGAATCGAGCGGAGTTTTTGGGTGGAGTCTCGGGAAAGAAAAACGGCCGCACGGGACTGTCCCGCACGACCGCTCGCGGAGCGTGTGAGTCGCCGAGGTTGGGTCCATCGGCAACGGCAGTTCTTGGGAGTCGCCCAAGGACGATTTCAGGCTCGCCTATTGCTTCTCGAGCGCATTGGCCAGGCGGTCCAGACGCTCCTCGATTCGCTCGATGCGATGCGCGAGCCTGTCGAGCCTCGCATCAAGGTCGGGGCTGTGCCCGGCGTCGTGATCGCTCTGGGCGTCGAAGAGGAAGACTCCGCCACTCTTGCCGTCCTTGAGCCTGAAGACACCCTTCTCACCGGAGCGAAAACCGTCGGCGTCGAAGGTGAAGACCCCGCCGCTCTCGCCGTCCTTGAACTCGAAGACGCCGTTCTCGCCGGAGTGGAGGCGCAGGCGTGGAGCGACCATGACGCCGCCCTGCGCGGGCTTGTGGCGCAGCTCGCCAAAGACCTTGTTCTCAAACTTGCCGTGGAGTTGACCCTGGAGTTGCTCCATGATCTGGCCCTGGAGTTGCTCCATGAGTTCGCCCTGGACCTTGCCCTGAAGATGACCGTGGAGCTGCTCCTTGAGCTGGCCGTGAAGCTTGTTCTGCATCTCGTGCAAGGGCTCAAGCTCGAGGTGGAGGCCCTGGAGCTTCTCCTTGAGTTCGTCGGTGAAGTCCGCGTGGAGTTCGGTGCGGAACTGCAGGTTGCCGGTTTTGGAGTTGAGACCCTTGAGGATTTCCTCGACGTTGATATCGACATTGAACTCTGGGCTGAGTTCGATGACCTGCTCGTCGAAGCTGAACTCGCCGAAGCCCGTCGACGGGGCCAGCCTGATCTCGAAGGTCTTGTTGTCACCCTCGCGGATGACCTGAACCTTGACCTGATCGCCGGGCTTCTTGTCTCCCAGGATCTCTCGCAGTTGGTCGACATTGAATGCGTGTTTACCGTTGATCTTCACGAGCAGGTCGTCGGCCCTGATCCCGGCGATCGCGGCCGGCGTGCCGTCGATCACACTCTTGATGCTGATCCCGCCGTCGATCCCGAGATTCGCGAGCAGATTCTCATCGGCGTCGGAGATATTGATGCCGATGAAGGCGCGATTTGAGCCGCCCGACGGCTGAAAAATCGTGAAATCCTTGTCGCCCTTGGGTGCAAAGACGAAGTTGCCCTTGCCCCCGTCGCGCCATGTGAATCCCGGCGCGGCGTCCTTGAACGTGGCCCAGCCGCCGGTGTTCGTTGGGATAACGATGTCGTCTTGGCCGTCGATCTTGATGACGATCTGGCCGTCTTTGTGGATGATATGACGCTCGTCGATTTCCTTGCTGTTGACGAACGCCGACACGTCGTCGTTGATGATCTTGATCGTCACCGAAACCTGATCATCATCGTCGCCGCGGATCATGCTCTTGACGTGCACGTTGGGCGCGTCGTCGCGATGAAGCTCTACGAGCTTGGGCAGATCCATATCCGAGGTGAGCTCCACAACGTGGACCTTCTCTGTCTCGCCATCGGCACAGCACGCCTCTTCACAACCCTCCGGGCACACGGGGACCGCGGCACCGGCGATCGCGACCAGGCTCATGGCCGACAGAATTCCTTGCAGTTTCATCGAAGACCTCCAGTTCAAAGTGAACGCTTTGTGACAATCGCTCTCCGCAAGCCCTTCTTGGATGCGCCGGAGCACGACGCCTGTCAGCCCCGGAAGAAACTAAAATCAGAACGGCCGGCTCGACTTGGGCATCTCCTCAACCGGCAGGCGGATGAACTGCCCAGCCTCGGTCTGGCTGATGCGATACAGATCGACCTGGGCCTTTTCCAGGATCCTGCGGATATACACGACCTCAAACTGGCCCGCGGTTTCCATGGGAACCACCGTCATGACGTGCAGGTCCGGGTCCAGCGCGACCACCCGCCCCTCGCGGACGCCGTTGGTGACATAGGCCCCCAGCGCCTCGTCGGGGCTGAGCTGAGGCAGCACCTGCTTCTTGGCCTGGGTGAGGTCAAAGGGGAGAAGATTGGCTGTATTAGAATCTGTAGATGTCGAGTTGCCGAAGGTGCCCAGACCAAACGAGATTGCCAGCACCGCCGCCACCGCCCATCCACCCCAGCTCGCCACGGCGCGCATCCGGGCGGAAAACCCCGCCTGGGCATGTTCCAGAATCGGCGCCTCGATGTCGTCGGCGCACGCGGTCAGCATGCGAACCGCCGACGCAAGCTCGGCGTGGTCCTGCTGGGCGCTGGCAAGGTCGGACCAGATAGCAGAATCCTCGCGGGCCAGGGTGTGCAGGGCGGACCAGTCCTCTGCGGTGGCCTCGCCGTCGATCACGCGCGAGATGAGAATGTCACGGTCAATCATGACGCACCTTCCAGAATCTGGCTCGACTGGGCCAGCTTGTCTCTGAGCATCCGCCGACCTCGGGAGATCCGGGTCTCGATGGTGGTTTCGGGCAGGCCCATCGCCTGGGCAATCTCGCGGTAGCTCATGCCCCGCACGCATCGCAGGACCAGTGGCTCGCGGTACGTCTCGGGAAGCTCTCTGACGAGATCCAGGAGCTTCTCGGCCTGCTCTCTGGTGTCGCCAGCGGGGCTCGCGTCGGCGCTTGTCAGGCGGAGGCGGAACTCGCGATCCAGGCGGGTTCGGCGGGTCTTTTCACGCCCGGTCGCGAGGGCCGTGTTCAGGGCGATCATCCGCAGCCACCCCCGCAGGGCGGCGGGCTCGCGCAGATCGTCGATCTTGCGAACCATCGTGAGCGCAACGTCCTGCAACAGATCCTCCAGATCCACACCCTTGGGCTTGTTGGCCAGCAGGATCGCGGCGATCCACGGGCGATGCTCGCGCCAGATCGCACGGATAGCCTCCGGATCTCTCCGAATCGCCGCCTTTGCGATCACCAACTCGCCTGGCTCATTGGGCAACTTCGATCCTCCGCAGAAAACAGGATGCGCGGCGAGGAAATATCCGTCATTGAAACCTGGGGGGCGAGACGGTCGTTGGTCTTCGTTCGCCCGTCGGCGTCGCGCTATCCTGAGCCCCCGTCCCGGTGATATCGCCGAGAAGGCCTTTGGGGTTCGATTTTGGGCGATTCGAGATCCAGGCAGTCCATGATTGACCCTAACTCAATGACACTGGGTGAGCATCTGGAAGATCTGCGTCGGCGGCTGATCCTGGCGATTATCGGACTTGTGCCGATATTCGCGATGGGACTTGTGACCGCAATTTCGATACTTGAGCTGCTGATGCTCCCGGTGCAGGGTGCGTTGAAGGCGCGAGGCTTGCCCGCCGAACTTCTCTCGACAGCGCCCATGGAGCCGTTCTTCGCGTATGTCAAGATCGCGGTGGTGGTCGCGGTTATCGTGGGCAGCCCGTGGTTGCTCTTCCAACTCTGGAAGTTTGTCTCGCCCGGGCTGTATTCGGCAGAGCGACGGTTCGTGTACCTGTTGATTCCCATGAGTTCCATCTTGAGTGCGCTGGGCGTGCTGTTCCTGTACTTTGTGATCCTGCCGGTCGTGCTCGCGTTCTTCATCAACTTCGGATCGAGCATCGGCGAACGCACGACCCCGACCGTCGAGGTGGGACCAGAGATCGTCTTTCCAACGGTTCCCTCGTTCGCGGGCGACCCGGCGAACCCGATGGGTGGGCAGATGTGGATCAACACTGATCTCATGCAGATCCGCGTGGCAATTCTCTCAAGCGACGGGGAGTTGACGATCCGCGGCACGGCGCTGACCAAAGGCTTCGGAATCTCACAGCAGTACCGCGTCAGCGAGTATGTGAAGCTGATCCTGAATCTCGCCGTCGCATTCGTAATTGGTTTTCAGACGCCCATCGTTGTGCTGCTGCTGGGTTGGGCGGGTCTGGTTGATCGTGCGATCTTGAAGAAATACCGCAAGCACGCGGTGTTCATCGCGGCGGTCGTGAGCGCGCTGCTCACGCCGGCGGATCCCTTGAGTATGCTCCTGCTCGCCGGGCCTTTGTTTATCCTGTACGAGCTTGGCGGCATCCTCCTGGTGCTCCTGCCGGCCTCGCGCGTCGCGGGCGAGAGTCCATACGGTGAGCAGGATCCGTGAGCTGGCTGACTCGCTTGCTGGGACGTACCAAGGGCGGCGCAACCGTCGGCGCTCCCACACCCTCCGACGAGCGCGCCATGATCCTCGCACTCGAACAGGCTAAACAGGCGGCAAGCGTCGGTGAGGTTCCCGTGGGGGCCGTGGTGTATGCTACCGAGACAGGCCAGACGCTCGCGTCGGCGGGCAATCGACGCGAATCCGACGCCGATCCGACGGCCCACGCCGAGCTGATCGCTATCCGTGACACGTGCGCTCAGCGCGGCGACTGGCGGCTCAATGACTGCACGCTAGTAGTGACGCTAGAGCCGTGCGTGATGTGCGCGGGTGTGATCATCAATGCGCGAGTCGGGCGGGTTGTCTATGGCGCGAGCGATCCCAAGGCCGGCGCGTGCGAGAGCCTGTACAGCGTGCTGGCGGACAGACGCCTGAATCACCGCCCGGAGGTGGTCAAGGGCGTGCTGGCCAAGGAGTGCGGCGTGCTGCTGCGCGAGTTCTTCAAAGAGCTGCGGGCTCGCAACAAGGATAGTGGTGCCTGAGCTTCCCGAGGTCGAGACGCTCCGGCGGACGCTCGAACCGGCGCTGCTCGGGCGGACGATTGTGGAAGCGCGCGTGCACCGGCGCGATGTGATCGTTGCCAAGGGAGACCCGCCGGGCGGGTGGTCGAGGTCTTCTGATTCAAGGACGGCGAGGCGATTGACGGGTGCGATGATGCTCGTGGGCGGGCGGGTTGATCGAATCGAGCGCCTGGGCAAGCGGTTGGCGTTGATCGCACGCGATGGACGCACGATTGAGATTCATCTGGGAATGACCGGGCAGGTGCTTGTCATCACCAAGGGCGCAAGAATCGTTCAGAGCGACCATGTACATGTGCGCTGGAGGTTGGACTCGGGTGATCGGCTGATCTTCCGCGATCCGAGACGCTTCGGCGGGCTGTGGATTCACCAGAGCGAATGCGCACTCCACGAAGACTCGTGGTCGAGGATTGGACCCGATGCGCTCGACATAGACGCCCGCAAACTTCGGGCGCGCGCGGGCACATCTTGTCGTGCGATCAAGGCGGTGCTCCTCGATCAACGCGTGCTCTGCGGCGTTGGCAACATCTACGCCGACGAAGCATTGTTCAAGGCGCGAGTCTCTCCGCGCAGCATCTCGGCGAAGCTCAACAGTAATGACTGGCGTCGCCTGGCTCGCGCTGTCCGGGACGTGCTCGCCAGCGCGATCGGGGCGAGGGGGACGACGCTGCGCGACTATCGCGACGCTCGCGGCAACGCCGGCAATGGCGGAGCCGGGTTACGGGTCTATGGGCGTGGGGGGTTGCCCTGCACACGGTGCGACATGGGATTGCTCTGTGGCGTCATCGCACAACGGACGACCACCTGGTGTCCAAAGTGCCAAGTCTCAGATAGACGATAACACTACCAATAAACCTCTAAAATGAGTTATCCACAGGTCGTACCCATCGGTGTGTGATGGGCTGAGCCCGTTGTCGCTACGAAGGGATGGTGGTGGTGCCGCGGGCCTCGTATCTCTCTAGTAATCTTGATAGAATACTCATAGTCATAGCAGTATGGGATGTCGGGACGGGGAAATCCGGTGACGGCCACACATAAGTGGGTGCTGCGTATCGTTTTACGGGCAGACTGCCAGTTGCTCAATCTGTCAACTGGGTGGCGCTTTGGTGCGGTGTTGACCGTTACGAAGCACTGACCACCAGTGATCATGGGATCGGGGGTGTCGAGAGTGGGGTCTGTCGCGCCATCTTGAGTCATCTCACCCACCCATCGTCCACAATTCTGGCGACAAGGCGTTCGAGAGCGGCGGACGTGGCGTGATTTGGCTTGCGTTTGGGTCGAGGAGGGGATGTTGTCAGGCGTCTGATTCAACCAGGCGTCCCTCAAGGTTGTTGACGACGAGTTCGAACTGGTCGTCGTCGGCACATCTGGTCTCGATGGCCTTGACGGCGTGCATGACGGTGGTGTGATCGCGCCCGCCGAAGTAGCCGCCGATCTCCTCGAGGCTGTGGCGGGTGTGTCTGCGGGCGAGGAACATGCATATCTGGCGGGGCAGGGCGATCGAGCGCTGTCGCTTGCGGGACTGGAGGTCGGTGAGGCGAACGGAATAGAAGTCGGTGACGGCCTCGATGATGGTCTGGATGGTGGCTCCGCAGGTCGGGGCGCGGACCTCCTCGCCCAGGGCGAGCTTGGCGAGTTCGAGATTGATCGGGGTCTTCTCGACGTTCGCGTGGATCTGGAGCTTGGTGATCGCGCCCTCGAGTTCGCGGATGTTGTTGTTGATTCTCGCCGCGACGAGGCAGGCGACGTCGTCTGGGATTTCGATACCCCGCATGACGGCCTTGCTCTTGACGATGGCAACACGGGTCTCATAGTCCGGCGGTTCGACCTCGGTGACCAAACCCCACTTGAAGCGGCTGACGAGGCGTTCTTCGAGGTCGGGGATGCTCTCGGGCGGGCCGTCGGAGCTCAGCACGATCTGCTTGCCGTCCTGGTACAGCGTGTTGAAGGTGTGAAAGAACTCCTCCTGGGAGCCCTCCTTGTCGGCGAGGAAGTGGATGTCGTCGATGACCAAGATGTCTGCGTCGCGGAACCAGTGACGGAACTCGGTCATCTGGCCGGCACGGATGGCCTCGGTGAACTGGGTGACAAAGCTCTCGCAGGAGAAGTACTGGATGACGATGTCGGGCCAGAGTTCTTGCACCCGCAGGCCGATGGCCTGGAGCAGGTGGGTCTTGCCCAGGCCTACGCCGCCGTGGATGAACAGGGGGTTGTAGGACCCGCCGGGGTTTTCTGCGACGGCCTCTGCGGCGGCGTGGGCGTAGCGGTTGCCCGGGCCTGTGACAAAGGACGCAAAGGCGTTATCTGGATCCAGCGTGACGGTATCGGGGATGGCGCCATTGGGACCACTATCCATTGTGGATCTTGCGAGCACACCATCGCTGGGCGGTACCTCCTCGCCCGGGCCCAGGAACATGACGCTGAGAAGCTGGCCGGACACGACACGGGCGGCATCGACGAAGGGGGCGGCACACTGGCGCCTGAGATAGTCGCGATGGATCCTGCTCTGCGCTCTGAGGTGACATGTTGCACCGACAACGCCCAGCGGCTCGATTTCTTCAAACCACTGTCGACAGATTTCCGGATGCTCGGAGCGCAACGCCTCCTGCATCCGATCCCACAGCCGCAGATCGGCATCGCTCATTCGCTCTTGATCCTTCGAGCGTGTACTTCGAAATCTTCACCCACCTGCGCCCGCCACACCACCTTCAACAACCCACTCGAACCGGCGGACACCGGAACCAGGGACAACGTATCCACAAACATCGGGCGTGTCAACGTCGCAATCCGCTCGACAGGCAGCAACGCCGAAGAAGCGTGTTTTTTCATAGCCCGGCGTTTTTCTCTGCCTCAAGGAGTTGCGCCTCGTAGCGAGCCTTGTTGGCGCGATAGTCCATGAGAAGATGCACACGCTGGGCGTCCTCCGGCTTGAGGAGTTCATCGAGGCGTGTTCTGGCAATACCCATGTGGGTTCGGCGGGAGACGTGGTGCAGCACGAGGTTCTCGCACTCCAGCACACCGACCCACTCGGCGATGTCCTCGACGTGCAGGTGCTTGCCGATCTTGGCCCGCCCGCGGTGCTCGTCGTCGAAGAAGGTGCACTCGCAGATGACGACCTTGCTCTGGCGAACCTCGGGGGTGAGCAGGTGTGCGCCGGGCTCGGTGTCTGCGATGTAGGTGACCAGGGGAATCCATATTTCGCGGGTGATCTCCTGGCCGCGCCCCTTGAGCTCGCGCAGCTTCTCCTGGGGCAGGCCCACGAGTTCCTCGAGCAGCTTGGTTCTGCGTTCAATGATGGTGTAGCCGAACGAGGGAGCCGTGTGTTCGACGGCGAAGCCCTTGAGATAGGTGTTGTTCTTGATCTCGATCTTGTCGCCCTCTTCGAGGGTGATGAGTTCGTAGGGCGTCTTCTGGCGTTCGAGATGCGAGAAGCCGTCCATCATGGCATGGATGTCGGGCGCGATGCGCTTGTCGCAGACTATGGTCGCGACGCCCATGCCCTGGAATCGGCGTTGGGAGCAGAAGTAGGCCAGCGCGCCGGTGTGGTCCATGTGCCCGTGGCTGATGGCCAGGTGCTTGCTCGCCAGGGCGGCGCGCGGACACGAGCCGATATCGAAGCCGATGTCCAGTTCGGGGATCTGTAGGGCGACCTGCTCGCCGGCGACCGAGATGCCCTGGACGCGGAACGGCGGCAGGTAAAGGAAGCCGAGGGACGCCTCCCGGGGTGGGGGCTTGGGGAGCATGAGAGAATCCTCCGGCGGCGGGCTCTCGCCCGGCGGGATCAGATTGACGACGCACAGTGTATCGCCGATTCGCACGGCACACCAGTGGCGTGGGCACTAGGCTTGTGCGATGAGCGAGGACACACCAAGAATCAACAACCCGAAACCGTCAGTCCCGCGAGAAGAAACGATCGAACTCGCTACCTCGCCAGATATGCAAGTGGCTACCGAGAGCCAGGACGAGCCACAGGAATCAGTTGGGACGATCTTCCGCAAACTGGGACCTGCGGGCTGGCTAGGACTATTCGCCGCGATCATGCCTGCCTTGGGTGGGTTTGCGTTGCTTGGATCGCTGGAGTTCGTCGGCCCCTGGCTGAGGGATTTGGGCGGCGAGGGTGTGGCTCTGTACGTCGGCGCGTTCGTCGTATTTGCGGGATTTGCGCTGTTGCCCACATATGCTCAGGCGGTACTCGGTGGTTGGGCCTTTGGCTTCTGGGTTGGTCTGCCGGCGGCACTGCTGGGGTTCTTTGGTGCCTCGTTGATCGGCTACGAGATAGGTCGTCGGGCGTCGGGCGACCGAGTGATTCACCTTCTCGATCAGCATCCAAAGTGGAAGATCGTCCGGGACGCGCTTGTCGGGGGGGAAGAGGGGCTGGGTTTCTTCAAGACGCTGGGCATCGTGACGCTGATTCGCCTGCCACCCAACTCGCCGTTTGCGATCACAAACATCGTGCTCTCGTCGGTGCGGGTGCCTCGCTTGCCTTATGCGTTGGGCACGTTATTGGGCATGGCACCGCGCACCGGGGTTGCGGTCTTCTTGGCGAGCGAGTTCAGAAGTGCCGCGTTCGATCCCGACAGCATCCAGAAGCCCTGGTGGTTCTGGCCCGGCGCGATCGGCGCAAGCATCGCGGTGTTCGCTGTCCTGTACCTGATCGGCAGCAAGGCGATTGCGCGGATCGCGAGTTCTGAATCGAAGGCCGACCACCCGGACGCAACCGAGCAATAACGCCGGTGTATGACTGGTTCGGGCTGGGTTGTGGGGATGCAGACTTTCTTGTGGGCCAGGCTACGCCTCGGCGAGCCCTTGTCATTTTGAGTTCGCGGCGAGAGGGAACCTATCGTTGGCCCCTCGCATTCGAATGGGGACAGAAATGAATCGACTTTCCGTTGCAATCGCGTCTGTGTGTGTGACTACTTTTGGGGCTGCGGCGCTCGCGCAGGTGCCCCTGATCGACCGAGACGTGTTCTTCGGCAATCCCGAGCGGGCGGCGCTACGGGTGAGCCCCGATGGGGCGCACATCAGCTATCTCGCGCCGCTGGACGGCGTGCTGAACGTGTGGATCGCGCCCGTCGGCGAGACCGACAACGCCCGCGCGGTCACGAAAGATCAGGGTCGCGGCGTTCGCCAGTATTTCTGGGCACACACGGGAGGGCACATCCTCTATCTGCAAGACATCGGCGGCGACGAGAACTGGCAGATACACAGCGTCAACATCGCGACAGGTGAGGACAAGAACCTCACGCCGTTCGAGTCGATCCCGGGGGCCGATGGCGAGCCACAGACCGGGGCGGGCGGCAAGGTGCTGCGTCCCACAGCCCGGGTCAGCCAGACGTCGGAGCGCTTCCCGCATGAGATCGTCATCGGGCTCAACAACCGCGATCCGATGTATCACGACGTGTACCGCGTGGACATCATCACCGGCGAGATGGAGATGCTCGAGCAGAACGACGGGTATCTCGGCTACCTGATCGATGATGAGTACAACGTTCGGTTCAGCGTCGCCATGACGCCCGACGGCGGGACACAGATCTATCGCAAGGGCGAGAACGGCTTTGTTGCGTGGCAGAAGATTGACGGCGACGACATGCTGACGACCAATCCGATCGGGTTCAACAGCGCGGGTGACACTCTGTACATGGTCGACAGTCGAGGGCGCGACACGGCGGCGTTGGTCGCGGTCGATCCGGACACGGGCGAGAAGACGACGATCTTCGCCGACCCGCGAGCCGATGTTAGCAGTGTCGCGATGAACCCCAGGACCCAGGAGCCCCAGGCGGTCGCGATCAACCACACGCGCGTCGAGTGGTCGATTCTGGATCCGGCGATCGAGGCCGACGGCAGGTTCATCGGGCTGCTCGACGAGGGCGACGTGAACGTGACCAGCCGCTCGCAGGACGATCGGTACTGGACGCTCGCGTATGTGCGCGACGACGGCCCAGTGAAGTACTACTTGTACGACCGCGAGGGTCCGAGTGCGACGTATCTGTTCAGCAATCGGCCACAGCTCGAGTCGCTGTCCCTGGCGAAGATGCACCCGGTCATCATCACGAGCCGCGACGGGCTGGATCTGGTGAGCTATCTGACGCTGCCGGTGTGGGCCGATCCCGATGGTGACGGTCGCCCCGACGAGGCGCTGGCGACGATGCTGTGGGTGCACGGCGGACCCTGGGCGCGCGATAGCTGGGGATACAACAGTGTGCACCAGTGGCTGGCCAATCGCGGCTACGCGGTTTTGAGCGTGAACTACCGGGGCTCGACGGGCTTCGGCAAGGAGTTCATCAACGCCGCGAACATGGAATGGGCCGGCAAGATGCACGACGATCTGATCGACGCGGTCGATTGGATGATCGAAGAGGGCATCGCCGACGCGGACCGGGTCGCGATCGGAGGCGGGAGCTACGGCGGGTACGCGACGCTGGTGGGGCTGACATTCACGCCCGAGAAGTTCGCCTGCGGCGTGGACATTGTGGGACCGAGTAACCTGCGAACCCTGCTGGATACGATTCCCGAGTACTGGAAGCCGACTTTGGATTTTTGGGCGATGCGTGTGGGCGATCCGCGAACCGATGATGGGCGAGCGTTTCTGGATACCCGGTCGCCGTTGACGCATGTGGACAGGATCGAGCGCCCGCTGTTGATCGGTCAGGGCGCCAATGACCCGCGCGTGAAGCAATCCGAGAGTGATCAGATCGTCGAGGCGATGCAACGCTCGGCGATCCCGGTGACGTATGTGCTGTATCCCGATGAGGGACACGGCTTTGCGAGGCCCGAGAATCGGTTGAGCTTCTTCGCGGTGACCGAGGCGTTCCTCGCTGAGCATCTCGGCGGGCGGTTCCAGCCGCTGACATCGGTGGAGGGCTCGAGTATTCTGGTGCCGCAGGGTGCCGAGCATGTCGCTGGGCTGGGCGGGGTTCTCAAGAACTGATCTCTTGGCGGACCGACGCGCAGTCGGAAGGAGCGGCAGTTCCTACGGCAGGACCTCTCGCTTCCATGTGCCGGCGGCGACGCGCATCTCGCGGGTAGCACGGAGTTGGAGATTGTCGAACCGCAAGTCCTCGGACCCCGCGTCGGTCTCGAAGCTCAGGGTCGCGCTGACGAGCGTGCCCGTCCAGCTCGGCGTGAGCGTGTCCTCGAAGCGGGTCCAGGTATCCGCGGGGACCAAGACCCAGCCGGTTGTGTCGTTGACGGTGATCAAAGCCGTGGATGTACGGATCCGTGCGCGAATGTTCCGGCTCGCGCCGCTGACCCAGACCCAGCCGCTGACCATGTAGCTCGTATCACTCTTGATCTGCGCGGTCACGTCCTGGGTTGGCCCTGCGAGCGAAGTCAGGCGTAAGGCCGCCAGCAGGGCGTCGCCGCCGGTAGGCGAGGTGCCGGATTCGGTTGAAATCGTGCAGAGGCTTGCGGCCCACGGAATCGTGCCGGACTCGAAGTCACTGTTGGTCAAGAGGTTTGCGGCGATGGGCTCGCGTTCGAGATGGACGCTGAGCATGCGCATCGCGCCGCCGACGCTTGCCTTGACGGTGAGCATCGCGTGGTCGTCGGGGTCGTCGGCGAGATTTCCATCGTTGTCTTCGAGCATGGAGACGAACTTGGCGTCGCCGATGGTCTCGGCGGGACTGCTCCAGACGCCGCTCGTCTTGGTGGAGCGCCAGGTGGAATCCAGGCGGATGCGTTTGAGGGTGATTTCAACAGCAGACTTGGCGGCGAGTTCCGCCTTGGTTGCCTCTTCACTCAGCGTGCGGCTGGACGAGCGGATGCGGGCCAGATGGCTGACGCTGACGCCGATCATAACGATGACCATGCTGACGCCGAGGACCAGCAGGTAGACGCCGCCGCGCCGGGATCGATGTGAGGGTCGGGTGCGTGTCATGGGAGTGTCGGCCCCGGGTCGTGGGCGTCGGTTCTGTATGCGATCAGTTTGGCGTGCTCGCGCCCGCCCTGGGAGACCGTGACGGTGATGCACTTGATTCCTGTCGCGGTGATGCGCGTTAGCGAGAGGTCAGCCGAATCGACCCAGTGGATACTCACAGACCGCTCGTAGCCGGTGAATTCTGTGAGCACCGTGCCGTCCTTTTCTTGCGGCGGGGATGCGCTCCAGTCGTCGTAGTCGCCGACGTCGTCGTAGAGGCTGCGGTTGGCGGAAATGTCTGCGACACTCGGGCCGATCTTGTCGCCATCGTCGGGGTCCTCGTAGCTGCTGGCGACGATCTCGCTCATCAGGCCCTGGGCGAGGGCAATCGCGACGGCCCGGCGTTGGGCGGTGAGTTCATCTGCGCGGGCCGAGCCCAGCACACGCAGGGAACTCACGAGCATGATCGAGACGACGACGATGGACATCGACGCCTCGATGAGTGTGAAGGCGGGGCGGGCTGTGCGAGGGGTCTTGGTCATGGATTCACCGCAATAGTGATCTCTTTGAACTGCGCACCCACCCCGCCGCTAGGCGAGAGTTCGATCCGTGCCGCGTCGGCGGTCGAGAATCGGTCGTACTCAAAGGTGCCGAGGTCTTCGCCGTCGATTCGGACATTGATGAGGCTCTGGCTGGGCATGACGACAGCGAGCACCTCGACGAAGCCATCTGTGTCGATGTTCATGGTCGCGAGCGCACGGTCACCGATGGGGCGTCGGTCTAACAGGGTGAAGGTCTGCTGAGCCGCGCCGGTGCGCTCCACGCGGATGCGCAGGTTTGCGCCCAGTAGCCCGTCGCGATCGATCGCGAGGAGAATATCGGCGCTGCTGGCGTCGCTCTGGGTCGTGTCTCGCAGGCGGACCTTGAGAGTGAGCGGCGTGTCGAGATTCGGGGCTGGTGAAGAGACGAGCGTCTGGGTCGCGACCCAAACACCACCGACAAGAGAAGCCTCATCAAAGACCGCCGCATCGCCGGTTGCCCAGTCGGGAGTGTCGTCGGCGTTTACGTCAAGCCCGGTTGGGTCATACTCGAAATCGAGTTGCCAGAGCCGACTCACGATCTGCGGGGCATTGGGAACCACCGCTCGCGAACGCAATGCCACCGCCCCCTGGAGGCTAATGTCGATCGCGGTCACATGCTCGCGCACGAAGTCCACAGGTGTGCCGGGGATCTGCGGCACGCCGTAGACGTTGTAGCTCAGGGATTGAACGGGACTTACGGTCCAACCGGTCTCATCGTTGCCCATAACAAGAGCCTGATCCGATCGCACAACGTCGGCAGACTGGTACTCGAAGGTTCCGGCCCGCCCGGCACCCGTGTTGAAGAGCACGAACACATAGCGCCCGAGCGGGTCGAGCCCTTTGGCCTCGATTACCATTCGCGCCCATGCGAACGTGCCGGATCCGAGAGAGGATTCGGCGACGGTCGATTGCGCGAGCACCGCTTCAAGCGGTTCTCCGTCGAGCGATGCCGCCCGAATCTGCAGGCCCAGCGTGCCGCTCGACGGGCCGTCCTGCTTGGCACGAGTCTCGACGGCTGTGAGCCTCCAGGACGCAGCATCGGCGGGGAGCATACTTGCCAGGAACGACTCTCCCACGCCGTCGCCCCCGCCGGGCCCGATGGAACCAACCGGATCGGTGGCCAGGTAGTTGGCGACGACCTGTTCAACCCCATCCACAAACCCGGCGTGCAGCGTTTGGCTGGTCGACTCGGTTGCAGCGGTGAACACAAGGCTGTTCACACTCGGGACCACGGTTCGCGGGCTCGATGATCCGAACTGGCGAGTGAGCGGATCGCCGGCGGATCCATCCCAGGCATAGCGGATGCGCTCGGGGTTGCCATCGCCATCACGGTCCGGCACGGTGAAGGCCAGGGTTGTGGCGGTCCTCTCGCTGAAGTACAGGGCCTCTGCGAGATCGGTGGTGAGCAGGTCGAGCGAGCGCGACTGGTCGATCGCGGCGCTGGCGGGATTGTCGCTCGCAGGGATCGCCTTGCTGGCAAGCAGGACAGCAGATCCCATGGCGACCATGAGCGTTGACATGACCATCACGCTCAGAGCGAGTTCGAGGATGGTGAATCCGTGTCGGCGGGATGTGAAGCGTTGGCGTTTCATGAGGTCATGAGGTCAGGGGGTCATGGAGCGTCGATCGTGATCGTCGTCGAGAGCCCGCCGCTGAAAATCTGGATCGTCCCCCCGGAATCGGGTTGCCCGAAGCCGTCGTGGATGAGCAGCGAGTCACCGGCGAGGTTGACGACTCCCAGGTCGATCCGATACGGCGCGTCACCGAGTTCGACGGTGTAGTGGGTTGTGACGCGTGTGAGCGGATTGCGGGCACTGGCGATGGCGTATACGTCATTGACGCTGTCGAACGCCATGGTCACCGGGGCGCTGCGGGCTCGGGCCAGCTCGCGGGCATGGTCGATGTCGGCGAGGATTCGCTTCTCGCCGGCCTCGAGGCGTCGGCGCTGGGTTCCATCGCCAAACCTCGGCACGGCGACGGCCGCGAGCACGCCGATAATCGCCAGAACCATCACCAGTTCGATGAGCGTGAATCCCGGGACACGCTTGAGCGATGTCATCACGACAGAACCCCCGGGCGCGCGCGCTCGGGGGTTCGAGGGATCGTTGGAAAGCCCTGGGGCCATCGCGCTGCTCAATAGGTGTTGTACGCCTTGCCGGTCGCGTCGCTCTCGGACGCGTTGGCGGTGATCGATGCGGCGGTCGCGTTGTAGATCCACCCGACGCCGGCACCGTCGAGTGCGGCGATACCCGTGTTCCCGCGGTTGGCGCCGACCGGTAGCGGCGGGATCGCCCGGACATACGGGCCATAGATGTGGGTTACCGTCTTGGTGGCGCTCACGCCACCGATCTTGTCGGAGTACTGGGTGAGCTCGTTGGCGATGCCGCCGGCGGTGGGCTTGAGCCCCTCGTGCTCGGTGATGTACAGGTCGATGCCATTGCGCATCGCCGTCAGGTCCGTGATGAGCGCCGAGTCCTTTGCACCCTCAGCGCCGCGGCTGAGACGCGGGATGGCGATCGCACCGATAATCCCGAGGATCACGACGACGATCACAAGCTCGATGAGGCTGAATGCCCGGCTGCTGGTGTGCATGGTCTACTCCTGGCGGTCCTCGTGACCCCCGCGTGCCTCTGGCGACTGATGTCAAGATCGGCGGCCTGAGGCCATCGCTTCAGATCGCGGACCTCGCGCCAGAGGTGATTCTCAGGAATCGCCCGCAGAATCGGCATTATCTGGGGCTATCAGCCGCTCTGGCCCGTCACCGCCGGCGCTCAAGCGATACAGGACGCCCGAGAACTCGATGATCGCCGAGGGGCTTTGTCCAAACTCGTTGATCCGCATGCCGACGTTCTCGATGCGCACGAGGCGGACGGTTTGTTCTCGGTCCACGAACGCCCCTGCACGAATCGCACGGTCGTTGATCTGTGCCACGTCCGCGAGTGTGTTGGTGAGAACCAGCACGGGCAGTTCCGGACGTTTGTCGCCGGCTATCGAGTCGGTCTTGCTTGGCAGCCACGCCTTCGGAAGCGCAAAGAGACTGTCGCTTGGCGGGGTCGCCTTCGGACCCAGGGACGCGATAACCTCTGCGAGCGTTGGCTCGGCAGGTTCGAACTTGGTATCAGAACCGTCGGTGGCGTCGGGCGGTGGCGCAAGGGAGATGGAATCAGTGGCCGACGCTGATTGCGGCTCTGCGCGCAGAAACAGGACATCGACCCCCATCGCACCGAGGGCGGTGGTGAGAACTCCTACGTACATTCGGCGCGTCCGTGTCATGCGGCCTAACTAGACGATTGACAACGGCGTTGTGCAAGGATGTTTCAGGAGTTTGTGCGCGGATCAATCGGAGCGATCGGCATACCACAGAAATCCGATCGAGACCGTTCCCTGCTCGGTAGAGAATGGATCGCCGGCGAGTGTCAGCGTGCGGACCTCTACACCGCCCATGGTCTGGTGGATCGCCGCGATCGCTCGCAGGACATCGCCCGTTCGCCCGCGCGCCCGGAGCGTTATCGGGGTCGTGAGGATGAGATCCTCGGGACTCTCTTGCGAAGTCTCGCCCGCCGCCACAGGAGCGCCCGGCGTCAGCTCATCGATCTGGAGCCCGTGGTCGCTGATGACCTGGGCGATATCTGCGAGCACAGAGTTACGTGCATCGGGATGACGCAGGCTCAGTCCCGCTTCGCTGGATCCCTCGATCCGATCGATCTGTGCCCGCAACTCCATCGCGCGTGAGACGTTGGCTCGGTCCTCTCGCTCGAGCGAGGCGACCTGTGTTCTCAAGGATGCGCCGCGGCTCTCGGAATCGGCCCGCGAGGAGATACCAAACAAGTATCCCCCGCCGAGGACAACTGCCAGGGAGAGGAAGCCAAGAACCGGCACTGCTGTCGGGGAGACTCTCATGACGTGCCTCCACGGAGCACCGCAACAATACGAAACGAGACCAGGTCGCCGACCTCCGTCGGGTGTCGCTGTGCCCGGGCGAGCGACACGGAACTGTAGATTTCCAGATCTTCGAGACGGACGACGAGATGTTGGGCATCGACCTGGCTGTGCGCAAGGCCATCGATCGTGACCATCGCGTGCGGCGATCCTCCGGGTGTGCTCGGTTGATCGATCGAGATCGAGTTTAGCGCAATCTGATCGCCAACGACACCTGATATCGCGTTGATCAGGCGTGTGTACTCGGGTCGCTGTGCGATCAGGTCCGAGATTCTGCGCTGATGGGTGAGCCCTTCATACCGGGCCTCGATATCTCTCAAGTTTGCGCGGCTTTCTTCCAGGCGCGTCATCGCGACGTTTCGCTGGATCATCAGCCCCGGGTCCGCGCTCTCGTGCAAGAACCCGGCAACGGGCAGCACGATGCTTGCGGCGAGCGCGACAGTCCACACCCATTGGCGCACGCGCCGGCGCACCAAGCGGGCTCGTTTGCGCACCGGCGGCATAAGGTCGATCAGAGGGATCATGCGTCAAACCTCATCGCAAGCCCCACGGGGAGCGCCAGGGCCGGGTCA
Organism: uncultured Phycisphaerales bacterium; assembly: GCA_965371965.1. Lineage (GTDB taxonomy): Bacteria > Planctomycetota > Phycisphaerae > Phycisphaerales > UBA1924 > S146-42. The sequence continues at coordinate 16,763 of CBDVAM010000006.1, read as the reverse complement.
ATCGTGTCGCAACGCGCCAGCACGTCGACGGGTCGCCAGATATGTGTCTCACAGCTCAATCGATCAGCGAGCAACCGGTCCAATCCAGCGATCTGCGACCCCTGGCCCGCCAGGACGAGGAGTTCCGGGCCTGCGCCGCCGTATCGCTCGCCCGCGTACCGCAACGCAACTGCGCACTCGCGGGCGAGGGTATCGACCCACCCGCCGAGGGTCTCGCACGCCGTAGGCAGATGGGCACCAGCCTCGGCGAGCTCATCGCCCTCGCCGTCGAGTCCTTGCACAAAGATCAGGTATTCGCTCAACTCGCGATCCACTCGGAGCTCTCGCTCGACCGCTGAGCCCAGCGCACACAACCCGAGGTCGGCGAACCACCGCTCATAGACGATTCGACCGTGGCGGGTAATGACGATCCGCGAGCCGCCGCCACCGATATGGACCGCGGCACCCAGCTCAATCTGTTCCAGATGTCTCTCGCAGGCCCTCGCCAGCGCGCACGCTCTGGAGTCGATGGCGATGACCTCCAGCCCCGTGCGCTCGAAGGGCTCGATGAGCGACTCGGCGGCATCGTGGGCGCAGCCGAACGCCAGCACGCTCGCACCCTGTCCGGCGCGTGCCGGTGCCGGCAGATCAACAACCTGGCACACCATTGATTGCGCGCTGACCCGGCGCAGGCGGGCCAACTCTGACCTCGCGATCTCTTCCACCGGCGCGCCCGTGGAGCGTTCGGGGACCTCCAGGACCGCGCTGAGCGATGTCTCCTCGCTCGCGCCAAGGACGACCTCTCGCCCTCGAAATCCTCGCCGATCCAACACGCCCACGAGCCTCGCCGCCTCGTGCTCATCAAAGTCACCCTCGGCGCGGTCGATGACGGCCCAGGCGTGCAGCACACCAGCCCGTGTGATCTGGGCCGCGCCGATGGCGTCATCGCCCACATGCACGCCGATAGCGCTGAGGCGTCGTGCCATCATCCACCTCCCTGTGCCGACGCGGTCAGATCGAACAGTGGCAAGAAGATGCTGATCGCGACAAACGCGACCAGCACGCCCATCGCGATGAGAATCACCGGCTCAAGAATCGTCGAGAGCGACTTGGTGAGCGTCTCGGTGTCCTCTTCGATGTAATCCGCGACGTCGGCGAGCACCGGCGCGACCGAGCCCGCTCGCTCAGCGCTGCGCAACGCCTCACCCATGTTGGGCGGGATCAACGGCGAGTTCGCGAGCGCGGCACTCAGATGCTCGCCCTTGGTCACCCGCTCGCTCGCCTCATCCAGGAGATCGCGGTACTCACGGTTGTTCATCGTGTTGCGTGTCAGCTCGATCGCCTCCAGCAGCGGCACATGGCTGTTCAATAGCAGGCTCAGGAGGCGCGCGATCTGCCCGGCGGCGACGGCTCGCTGCAATCCGCCCACGACCGGGATGCGGATCATCGCCCGATCGCGCGTCCGTTGCCCCCATTGCGTTCGAAGGACGGTTATCAGGAGACACACGCCCGCGGCGAGCGATCCGAGCACAACCCACCACTGCTCGCGAGCGAACGTACTCAGGTCGAGCAGGAAAGCCGTCGACGCCGGCAGCGGCGCGTCGAGGGTCTCGAACATCTCGCCGAATCTGGGCAGGACCATCACCGCCATCACGACCAACACCCCCGAGGAGATACAGATGAGCAGTGCCGGGTAGATCAGCGCCCCGATCAACGCCGCGCGCATGCGCTGACGCCGACGGACCATGCGGCTCAGCCGATCGAGCGTGATATTGAGATTCCCCGCGCTCTCACCGGCGGCGACGAGGCTCTGGCAGACGGCGTCGAAGCACTTGGGATGCCTGACCATCGCGACGCTGAGGCTTTCGCCCTCTTCAACCCGCTCGCGGATATCTCCGATGATCGCCCGCCAACGCTCGTTCTTGGACTGACGCTCGACGACGAGCAGTGCATCGACCATGCGAGTGCCAGTGGAAATGAGCACCGCCAGTTGGCGCAGCGTGAACACCAGATGCTTCAGGCGATTTCGGGGCGGCTTGAAATCGGTGGCCGTGGCGGTCGGCGAACTCGACGCCTGGAGATCGGTCGCGAACAGCCCCTCGCGACGAAGAACCTCGCGGGCCTCGTGCTCGCTCGACGCCTCGATGACGCCGCGCTTGCGCGTCCCAGCTCGGTCGTAGGCCGTGTATGAATAGCTCATGCGGCGGCCTTCCGGGTGAGCTCGGCACCGCCATCAAAGTCGTCGGAATGGGTGATCCGCAGGATCTCTTCGAGCGTCGTGGCGCCCTGGATCGCGAGTGCAACACCCTCATCGCGCAGCGAGAGCATGCCCTGACGCTGGACGGTCGCGCGGATCTCGTGCGTGGGGGCCTGGTGGTGGATGAGCCGGCGGATCTCGGGCGTCACCTCCATCACCTCGTACACGCCGATGCGACCGCGGAAGCCCGTGTCGTGGCACTGCTGGCAGCCGGTGCCCTTCTTGAAACTCTTGCCCGACAGATGCTCCAGGTCGGCGTCCTGGAGCACGACGTCGGTGGGGAAGTACTTGGTCTCACAGCCCGGGCAGATCGTCCGGGCCAAGCGCTGGGCGACGACGCCGTTGAGCGCGCTGGCGACCAGATAGCTCTCCAGATTCATGTCGTCGAGTCGCGCGATCGCGCCCGGCGCATCGTTGGTGTGCAGCGTCGCCAGCACGCTGTGCCCCGTGAGCGCCGCCTGGATCGCGACTCGCGCCGTCTCCTCGTCGCGGATCTCCCCGACCATGATCACGTCGGGATCCTGGCGCAGGATCGAGCGCAGCGCCCGCGCGAAGGTCATGCCGATGCCCTCGTTGACCTGGATCTGGTTGATCAGATCGAGCTGATACTCGACGGGGTCTTCGACGGTGACGAGGTTGCGCTCGGGGCTGCGCAGCAGATCCAACGCCGAATACAGCGTCGTGGTCTTGCCGCTGCCCGTGGGTCCGGTGACGAGCACCAGCCCGTGCGGCTGGCTCAGGATCTTGTGGAACGTTATGAGCGTCTCTTCGCGAAACCCGAGGTCTTCCAGGCGCACCTTCAGATTCTGCTTGTCCAGGATGCGCACCACGATCTTCTCACCCAGCAGCGTCGGCATGCTGCTGACCCGCAGGTCGATATCTCGACCCTCGGCGATGATCCGCACACGCCCCTCCTGCGGCAGGCGCTTCTCGGCGATGTCCATCTTGCCGATGACCTTGATCCGCGAGATGATCGCCGCGTGCATGCCCGCCGGGGGCCTCATCAGATCGCGCAACCCGCCGTCGATGCGATGGCGGACCCTGGTCCCGGTCTTCGCGGGTTCGACGTGGATATCACTGGCACCGGCCTTGATCGCGGTGAGCAGCGCGACATTGACGAGGTTGATGATCGGGCTGCCCTCGACCATCTTGTCGAGGTCGGTGCTCGGCCCGTCGTCGATGCTCTCTCGCTCGACAACCTCGACATCCGACTCGCTCAGGCTCGTCAAGAACGCGTCCACGTCCATGTCGCCCGAGGCGTACTTGCGGATGTATTCCAGGATGTTCGCTTCCAGCGACAGCACCGGGCGGATCTTGTGTCCGGTCATCTGCGCCAGCAGGTCGATCGTGGGCAGGCTCTGCGGCTCGCCCATCGCTACGGTCAGCTCGCCGCGCACGAGAAACATGGGCAACACCACCAGGCGCTCGGCTTCTTCTGCGCCGACAAGCTGGAGCAGGGCCGGGTCGATCAATCCGTGGCGCAGCAGGCACGCGGGCACACCCATGCACTCGCCCAGTGCGCCCACCAGCGTCCCGGCCCCGATCGCGCCCTGCTCGACGAGCACCTCGCCCAGACGCCTGCCGGTGTCGGCCTGGCTGGAGAGCGCGGTATCGAGCTGCTCGCGCGTGAGCGATCCGCTCTCGATGAGCGCCTCGCCAACAAGTTTCTTGTTGCGGCGCAGGCTCACAGGAAGCTCCTGACCGCGTCCGAGACGGTCTCGAACTGCTCGATGCTGGACGCGACACCCGTCAGAACGAGCACCTCGCGGAGCGTCTCATTTGCCGCGCAGATCTTCAGCGTGCTCCCCATGTCGCCCAGGATATCGCTGGCGTCGAGCATCGCCTCGATCGCCGCGCTATCGATGAACGGGATCGCCGACGCGTCGATGACCAGACGCCCCAGAGTCTCTCGGGCGGCCCTCTGGATGCGCAGCGAGAAATCCTGGGCGTCCTCGCCGGCGACGGGGCCGTGGGCCCGCATGACGGTGACCGCGCCGTGCTTGTGTTCGTCGATCCTCATCGAATGGCCCCTAGGCTGCCACCGCCCGATCGATCACCGGCGAGTTGGGGATGCGCACGGTGAAGGTGCTGCCCTTGCCCGGCGACGATTCCAGCGAGATCTCCCCGCCGTGCAGCGCCGCCACTTCCTGAGCGATCGCCAGCCCGAGCCCGGTGCCGCCAAACCCGCCGGCCCGCGCCTCGTCGGTCCTGAAGAACGGCTCAAAGACCCGCGTTTGATCGCCCTGACTGATGCCGATGCCGGTGTCGCGCACCTCAACATGCAACTCCGTGTCGCTCGCCAGGACGCGCACGTCCACCTTGCCGCCCGAGGGCGTGTACTTGATCGCGTTGCCCAGCAGGTTGTGCAGGACCAGCGAGAGCTTCTCGCGATCGCCTCCAAACACGGGGAACTTGGGCGGCATGTCGAACGACAGCGCCACACCCCGCTCCAGCGCCTGGGCCCCGAACTCGGTCCGGACGCCATCCAGGAGCCGTTCCAGGCGCACATCGCCCACCTGGAGCGCCAGTGCGCCCGATTCCATCTCCGCGACGCTCAGCATGTCGCCCACCAGCCGTTCGAGCCGGCGGGTCTCCTGGTTGATCACGTTCAGGCAGCGCGATCGTTCTCCCGGATCGCCATCGTTGAGATCGATCGCCTCCTCTGCGTACAGGCGAATATTGGTAAGCGGCGTGCGCAGCTCGTGGGTCGCCTGCGCGACAAAGCCGCCCGTGGCCCGCGTCGCGATCCGCTGCTGGGTGACGTCCTCGATCACCACCATCGCGTCGCCGCCGTCGATCCCCCGCAAAGGCCGCACGGTAAAGCGGAGCACATCCTCGCGCTCACCATCGCGACAGACCTCGACGCTCACGCGCCGGTTGATCTCGCGCGAGAGCACCCGCCCCAGGGCCGTGCGCAGCGGCGTATCGCTCACCAGCGATTCGAGCGTGAGCCCGCGCAGCTCGTCTCGCTCGCGTTCAAGAAACACCGCCGCCGCTCCGTTCGCGTAGCGAATCCGTCCCTGGTCATCGAGCACAACCACGCCGTGCCAGAGCGCATCACAGGCGTCGTCACCATCGCCGCGACCCTGCTTGGATCGGACCAGTGTCTCGCTCGCCCGCTCGCTCACGATGCGCTCACGCAACGACTCACGGTCCGCGAGCAGCGAGTTCCACGCCCGCGCCACGGGTCCAAGTCCGGCGCTGACGGTCAGGGCGCCGATACACGCCTCGCCATCGGCGGCGGCAAGCAGGGCCTCCCTGATCGCACCGATCGCACCGAGCTTCTTGCGGAGCCTTCGATAGACGAACCAGAGCCCGCCCAATGCCGCGGCTCCCGCGCCGCCGATCGCCGCCTGGATCGCCCAGGTCTGATCGGCCAGCGCGCCGTCGATGCCGTACTCGATGACGATGACCAACTCGCCACTCGCCGTCTGCACACGCTCACCCAGGAGCGCAACATCCTCACGCACCGTTGGGAGGATTGACGGAAGCGTGGCGGCGGAGATCTCGCCTAGCGCGCTGGCCGCGATGATTCGTCCATCGCCCAGGAGCACCCGAACGTCGGCGACCGCATCGTCGATCGCCAGGTCCTGGACCCTGCGACGCAACTCTGTCAGACGGTTCTGCTCGACCAACCCCGGAAGCTCGCCCGCAAGCCCGCGCACCGCGGCCCCCGCCCGCGCCTGGCAGGCCTGCCTGTTCGATTCGACGCTGAGCAGGTGCGCCCCAAACGCGAGCCCCGCCATCACCACCAGCAGGATCGCGCCCGCGAGCAGGCCGGTGCCGGCGATCACGGACTCGCCGCGCAGCAGCAACCGCCGATATCCAGGTCGTCGAACCTCGGATGTTCGCTCATCGCGCTTCATGCGTGTTTCCCACAAGGCTCGGTGCCGACAGATATCGGCTCGCACATGCTGCGCGTCAACCGAGAGCTTGCGGGTGGCTGATTACCGGTCCATGGGCTCGCCGGGGAATCGCGAATCCTTCCCAGACTCCTCCAGTCTGCGATGCGTCCGCCCGTCGCCACGAGGCTCCAAATGCGGGTGACAGGACTCGAACCTGCACGGGCTCATCGCCCACGGGGACCTAAACCCCGCGCGTCTACCAGTTCCGCCACACCCGCGATCATCGATCGCCGATCTCCCAGTCGCTGGGCCAAGCGCTATTGTACGAAGGTATCGCGGACCCAGCCCCGCGCCCGCCGGCGCAATCGCAAGGAGAAGGCCATGACCTTCGGGCAGAAGCTCGCGTTCCACATCGCCCCCGTCTTCCTGCGCCTCGCCCTGGGCGTGACATTCCTCTGGGCGGGTCTGGGCAAGCTCATACCCGAGGATTTCCAGATTTCTCCCCAGAACGCCAGCGCCCTCGTAGATATGGGTGCCGTCGAGGCGGCCAAGGTGCAGGGCTTCCTGGATCTCGCGCAGCCCGATGGCGAGACCACGAGCGAAGAATCCAGCCCCGATAACGACACACCAAGTGATCCCGTAAATCCCGGCGAATCTGACGAGGCTGGCCCCGGCGACACCGATGACGACAACGGAGGCGGGTCGGCGTCCACGCAGGATCACGCCATCGTTCTCGCCCAGGGTGGCGACAGCGATGATGACCTGCCCGAGTTGAAGCGGCTCTTTGAGGTTGCTGTCATGGTCGCCCACGCCGCAAAGCCAACCGCTGCAGAGGATGGGACCGCCCGTTCCGCGTTGCTCCCGACATTCATGGGCGATGGTGCGACGCCGAAATACCTGGGATGGGCCACGGCAATTGCGGAGGTCTTTGTCGGCGGATTTCTCCTGATCGGGTTCATGGCTCGCCTCTCGGGACTCGTCGCCGCGGGAATCATGGCGATGGCCATGTGGCTCACCCAGATCGGACCGGCGGCGATGGGACATGTGCCTGCCAAGTTGGGGTTCCTGCCGTTCCCCGAGAGTCAGAGTCTCTTCGATACCGGGTTCTACGCCCAACTCGGCTGGCAACTGGCGCTGTTCGCTGGTGCCCTCGCTCTGCTGTTCAGTGGTGCCGGCGTGCTCTCGCTGGACCGCATTCTCTTCGGTTCGTCCAAGAACGACGACTTCGACGAGGACTGATCCCTGGCCTCGCCACATCGCACCAAGACACGACCGCTCATCGATCCCGCGTGGCTCAAGCGTCGGGCGCGGATCGCCGCCCTGCCCGTCGGCGTCTCACTCGGGATCCACCTGCTGCTGCTCGTGCTCGTCGCGACCGTGACATGGACGGTCGTCGTCGCGCGCCCGAGCCCGCCATTGGGCGGCGACGTCCTGATCGACCTCGACGACCCGGCGATCGCGCCCACCAACGTCTCCCAGCCCGATCCTGCCCCTGTCCAGGCACCCAGCATGATCGCACCCGCCGCAGAGCCGCGAGTGCCCCAGAAGTTCGCGGCATCCAACGCGAGCATGACCAGCCCGCCTCCGCGAGTTGCGCCTGCCCGGCGCGAGCCCGTCGAGATGAGGCCACTGCGCCGACGCGGGGGGATCAGTTTCGCCGGCGTGACCGCCGATCGTGCCGCGAGCGTTGTGTACGTCGTCGATACGTCTGGCGCGATGGCCTCCAGCTACGCCCTCATCGTCGATGAGCTCGAGCGATCGCTCTCGCGCCTCGATCCGAGCCAGCTCTTTCAGGTCGTCTCGTTCCGCGACCGCTCGATCATTGATCCAATGGACACCACCAGGGCGAGCCTGATCGCGGGCGAAAGGGGCTTGGTCGCCGCCACACCCCGGAATCGCGCGGGCGTCGTTCGCGCGTTGCGAGAGACCGTGACGCCCTCGGGGCGTTCTGACCCCGCGCCGGCCCTGGAACTGGCACTCTCACTGAAGCCCGACGCGATCTTTCTGCTCACGCGCTCGATCCGGCGCACCGCCCCGGGTCAGGACGACGACCAGCCGGTGTCCGACGGCCCTCCGCCGGCGTGGTCCAACATGTGGCGCGATGCGCTCCTGTCGCGCCTGGATTCGCTCAACCCGCGCGGCCCGCGCGGGCGTCACACGCTTATCAAAGCCATCCAGTTTCTCGACCACGACCCGACCGGCACGCTCCAGATGATCGGCGCACAGCACGGCGGGGATGCCGGTTACGTCGTGCGATCGCCGGCGGATCTACAGAGACTCGCGGATGCGCCGCCGCCGCTGCATGTCCAGATCAAGGAACGCGTTGACAAGGCGAGGGCGCATCTGGATGAGCTCGCGTCGCAGAATCTCGATTGGCGCGTGCTCTTTGCATATCCGACCGATGAGGAACGAAGACAGGTCGTGCGCGGCGCACAACGTGCCATCGACGACCTCGGGCTCGCGGCGAGCGCCAACGACCCGAGCGCACAGTTGCACCTTGCGCGTTCAGCGATCCTGCTGGGCGCAGCGAGCGATGCACCCGAGCGAGGTGAGGCCCTCGACACCGCCCGACGTGCTCTCGCCAAGCTCGCCGACGCCGTCGATGAGCGTGTGATCTGGCACCGCGGCCACCTGCTCGTGCTGCTCGCGCCATTCGATGATCCCAGCAGGCAAGGAGCCCTGCCGGGCGTGCTGTTTCCCGACTGGGGCGAGCGTGATATCCAGATCGAGCACACGCTCGCGCATGTGAGCGCCGCGCCCGCCGAGAGCTTTCCCGGCGTGTGTCTGGCCATGCTCGAAGCCCTCGAGTCGCCTCCGTTCGCGGATGCGTCATCGCCGGCGGATCCCGCGCTGGTCGTCTTGGCGATCGACGTGATGTCACGCCGAGCGACGAAGCTCGCGCACGCCTCATCGCCCACAGACCCCGCATGGACACGCTTTGCCATCGATCAGATTCTCAATCTCCGGACGCGCGCCGAACTCTCGCTCGATGACGACCAACGCGAGGCGCTGATCCTCGATCGGATCGACCGGGTGATCGAGCCCGCGATGGACCTGAGCTATCTCCAGCCCGAAGCGACACTCGCGATGGCCCGCCGACGCCTGGGCGGCGACGATCCGCGCTCAGCGGAGACCCTGCTGCGCGACATCCTCGTCCGCGACGACGCCGACCACCTTGTGCCCAGCGCCCTGATCGCGCTGACCGATCTGCTCAGGCGGGACACCGAGATCGTTCGGCGGGCGCAGGCGCCCATGATGCTCATGCTGCTCATAGAGGGCTGGCCCGATGCTCCACAAGCGACCGACGCCGCCCAGCGGGCCTTGTTTCTCTCTCGCGACATTCTCAAGCGATCGAGGGCGAGCGAGCGATCGGTAGCCCTCAACCACTACCACCAGATCCTTCGGGACGCAAAGAAGATCGAGGACCTCGAGAATCAAGGCTACTGGTTCGCCCAGCACGACGGCGTGCTGCTGGAACTCGCCAAGCTGCATGACTCGAACTTCAGCCTGCACCTGCTCGAACAGATCCGCCCTGGATCGCCCGAGGGCCCGCGGGCGGTCGCGATGTACCGTCCGATCGTGCGGAGCTCCATCGAGGAGATGCACGAGTTGCACCGGGCGACCCGCGGCGTGCCCGGGCGCGAGGAGGACGCCGAGGTCTCACTCGAAGCCGGCGAGCGCCACGCTCGCAATGCGCTGGCTCTCTATACGGCGCACGGAGTCGTCAATGACACCGCCCAGGAACGCGCATCGCTCGCGACGACCTACCGCCTCATGGGGCTCCCCCGTCGAGAGATAGAAGCGCTCGAGGACCTGCTTCCGTACGCCGAACAGCTTGATGATGGTTCTGCCGGTGTGCAGATCCGAATCGCGACGACCCAGCGAGAGCTGGGCGAGGACGCCGGCGCGTTCACGCGCCTCCGCCGGCTCACCCAGAGCGCCCAGCCCGCGGACGAATCGTTCTGGCACGCCTGGGCCATGATCCTCGACATCCTGCGAGACCAGAACGCCGACGGCGATCGCACCGGCACCATCCTCGCGCACATCGCAATGCTCCGCACGCTCGACGAGGATCTCGGCGACGAGCCCTGGCGCTCGCAGATCCTCGAAATCGCCGATCTTCCGACGCCATGACCTGCTACGCCGTTGCTCCAATCCGGTGTAGCCGAGCGCCCCCCGCAGCACCCGGCTACACTCGCGCCCGATGACCAGCAAAGACGCATGGACGAGCGCCCTGGCGGGGCGGTTCCTCGTATTCGAGGGGCCGGACGGCTCGGGCAAGAGCACACAGATGGCCCGCCTCGTCGCCCTCGTCGAGCGGAGCGGGCTGACGGTCTGCGAGGTCAGAGAGCCCGGCGGCACACACATCGGCGAGCAGATCCGTGATTGCCTGCTGGGCCACTCCGACGAGCACATGAGCGTCCTCTGCGAGATGCTCCTGTACATGGCCAGCCGGGCCCAGCTCGTCGAGCAGAAGATCACCCCGGCCCTGGCGCGGGGCGAACTGGTCGTCGCCGACCGCTTCGTCGCATCAACCCTCGCCTACCAGGGCACCGCCGGCGGGATAGACCGCGACGACATCCTCGCGGTCGCGCACATCGTCTGCCGCCAGACCTCGCCCGATCTGACGATCGTCTTCGATGTGGACGAGCGGACCGCCGCCAAGCGGCTGAGCCCATTGCTGGATCGCATGGAGGCCAAGGGGCGAGTGTTCCACGCGCGCGTCCGCGAGGGCTACCAGCGGCAATCTCGCGAAGATCCATCGCATGTCACCATCATCGACGGCTCGCGCGAGCCCGATGCGGTCTTCCAGGACCTGCTCGAACTCCTGCAAGGGCGATTCACATGATCCCCTGGCCCGCGTGGCTCGCGATCGCGCTGGCGGGCGGCTCGATCCCCTTCGGCCTGATCATCGCACGGGCCAAGGGCATAGACATCCGCTCCAGAGGCTCGGGCAACATCGGCGCGACCAACGTCGCGCGCGTGCTCGGCCTGCGACTCGGGCTGCTGTGTTTCTTCCTCGATCTCGCCAAGGGCCTCGCGCCAACCCTGGCCTACGCGCTCAGCGAGGGTCTGCTCGGGCAAGGCGAGCTTCAGCCAAGCCAGGCCTGGCTCTGGATGGGGGTCTGGATCGCGCCCATCCTGGGGCACATGTTCAGCCCGTTCGTCCGCTTCCGTGGCGGCAAGGGGGTCGCGACTGCGCTGGGGTCGATGCTCGGCGTCTATCCCTACCTCACCGTGCCCGCCCTGATCGCGCTGGGCGCGTGGGGGCTTCTGGTGTGGCGATGGCGGATGGTGGGCGTCGCCTCCTGTGTGGCGGCGATGATTATCCCAGCCGCCGTGCTCGCAGGGCTCGGCAACTCCGGGTCCATCTCCGCCGCCATGCCCTTTGTGATCATCACCGGCGCTCTGGGCGCACTGGTGATCTTCAAGCACCGCAAGAACCTTGCGCGGACTCTCGCGGGCACCGAGCCCAAGTTTGGCGAGCCGGATTCGCCGCAAGAGTCCGAGAGCCCGCCCGCGGGTCAATAACCGACCCTGGGCGACCGATATCAGTGTCAACTCGGATACGACCCTCAGGGTTTTGAGGGTTGGGCAATCCCCGATCGGCAGTCTTTGCGCCCTCGGGCCTCTTGAACGGACGAATCGAGCCGATTTGGAGAGTCGTCGGCGAACAAAGACCGACAGGAAGGACATGATGCCCATGCTCAGGCTCGTGAACGACATCCCCGAGGAGACCGATGCGATCCCGTTTCCGGTCCACCGGGTCGCGCCCAGAGGGCGTTTGGTTGGGGTGGATGCGGGCGAGAAGGCCCAGCGGACCCTCGAACTGGCCCAGGCGCAGCTCGATGAGCTGCAAGAACTGATGAACTTCGAGTTCGTCAGCGAGGACGACGGCCCCCGGGCCGCCTAGTCCTCGGCGCGGACACGCGCGACCGCCAGGGTCACGTCGTCGGTCCGCTCATGCAGCCCCGCGAACTGGCGGAGCTCCCAGAAGACACGCTCGACGACGCCCGCGCTTGTTGGGCGGGCGTTCTCCATGCCCGCCCGCACGCCGGCGATCAGACGATCAATCCCGAATCGCTCGCCCGAGAACGCCATCATGTCCACGAGCACTTCTCCAACGCCGCGATCTATCGCACAATTAAGCTTCTCCAGGACGCCGGCATCGTCCAGCGCGTCCTCGTGGAAGGCGAGAGCGCCTATTACCAGCTCGTCTACGGCCGCCGCCCCGACGATCTCATCATCCGCATGGACACCGGGCAGGTCATCTCCGTCAGCGTCCCCGAGCTGACCGAGATCCGCGACCGGCTTTGTGCCGAGCGCGGCCTCAAGGCCAAGGGGCACAGGTTCCAGGTCTTCGCGGTGGGCGAGGACTAGCGGAGTGTTCATTCTGAAAGACGCCCGCCTCGCCGGGAAGCCGCAGGTGGCGTAGAAAAAAGCCGCGACCCTTTCAGAGTCGCGGCCAGTCTGATTCCGGGTCGTGAATCCGCTACAGATTATCACGCGCCACAGGAGTTGCTTCGTGAGTCGGCATCAGCATCCTTGATGTCGCCCTCCTCATCGCAGGTTCCCGAAACGAGCGACGTGTTTACGTCGCAGTCCGCGGTATCCTGCGCTCCAAAGGCGAACTCACCATCATTGAAGAAGCTGAGGTCGCCGCACCCAAGCCGAATGTACGTCCCTCGTGTATGCACGACTGAATCGTCAAACGCAAAGGAGCCCCCGGGTCCGCTGCTGGTGATGCCGACGTCATCGAAGTCCCCGAGCAGGCACGCATTGTTCTTGAATCGGAGTTGCGCCTCACAGTTTGTAAGCCATATGGCGTCTTCGGTGTCCTCGATTGTGTCCACGTCCACGATCAAGTAGTCAATATCCGTGTCTCCGGGAGTTTCGGATACCGCCTCGACGCTGCCGTCGTTGATGAACTTCCCGGCTCCGGTCATCCTGAACGCCCCCTGAATGGCCGTGCGCCCGCTCGAGTTCCCGTTTCGGAAGAAGATGCTTGCGGCGATCGTGATGTTCCCGCCACCCGCCGTTGGCGTGTTGTCCACATCCGAAACAACAGCCCCTGTCCCGGTGAAGGTGTGGTTCCCCGTGGTAAACGCGAGCGTCGCCTCGTCCTCCAGCTCGATCTCACCGTCGAGTTCCGAGTTGAAGTATGTACACGTCGGCACCAGGATGCAGGCGTGGTTCGTGAGCGTGAGCGAGCCGTTGTCGTCGCCGTCCGCCTCAATGAGAATCCCCGCGCTGGCATTGCTGATCTCGATAGTCTCGACGGTGATCGAATCGGTCCCTTCGATGATCGCGACCTCGCCGGCGCCGTCGAGCACGGCACGGTCGCCCGCATCTGGGACACCATGATTGTTGGATTCGTCCCTCCAGTTGTCTGAGGTCGTCCAGAGGTCGTCGCCGCCCTCGCCGGTCCATGTAAAGATAGCATCCTGACCGCACGCGACTCCGACGGTGACCAGCAGGCCCACGATTGCAATGATTGGTTGCATCAACTTTCCCTTCAGGTAAGAGCGGTTCTGAGCCGAGAAACACGCGTTTGCGGATCAGACCCGGAATTTCGTTGAATCAAATGGGAATATGGCGTAATCTACCCGGATGTCAAGAGGAAATGTTGAAAGTTCACATGAATAATAAAAGAACTCATTTTTGTGTTTTTTGCCAGCGCGACGACTCAGTTTTGTGCTTTTTGGAGGCAAGATGACTCAGTGTTGTGCTTTCTTGTCGCTGCTGCTTGTGGGTTCAGGCGCCATCGCCCAATCCTGCCCTCCGGACCAGAACTGGAACAACCACCCGTTGTTTCGGGCGACGCAGAGCAGCCCAATGTTCTACAGCCGAGAGCATGGGCGATTGGCAACGAGCCTGCGGTTTGGCGACCTCAATGGTGACGGGCTGGAGGACTTGATCTTGGGGGTTTCCATAGGCGACTCATACGTCGCGGTCCTGCTGAGCCGCGGCGACGGTACGTTCGAGCGTCGAATCATCATCAGCGCGGGCGACGAGGACGAAATCGAGACCTGCGATGCCTGGGCGGTGGATCTGGATGGCGACGGCGATCTGGATATCGCCACGGCCAACGCGCGAGCCGACGATTGCACGATGCTGCTCAATGACGGGCAAGCGAACTTCACGCGTGGTCCTCGATACCCGTTGGGCGATGAGCCCCGCTCTCTGGTCGCGGGCGATCTTGATGGCGACGGTGACCAGGACCTCGCCTTCATGAACGTGCTGAGCCAGGACGTTTCCATATTGCTCAATCGCGGCGATGGCACGTTCGAAGACGAGATCCGGATCCCCGTCGGCGGGACAACGCCCAGAGGGAATCCCAACCGCACCTTCGCCTCTCCCGGTCCGTTCCTGGCGATCGGGGATCTCGATGGCGATGCGGACCTCGATATCGTCGTGCCGGGGGGATTCCATGCGGAGATCCTGCTCAACGATGGTGAAGGCGGCTTCACACTCGCCGACGACCCGCCACGCGTGCCCGTAGGACTCCAGGTCTACGACATCGAGGTGCGCGATCTGGACGGCGATCAAGACCTGGACATCGCGGCGGCCCTGTTTGGCGGGGACTCATACCTCGCCGTCTGGCTGAATAACGGCGACGCCACGTTCGGCGAGGGCTCGGCGTACGACACCCGGGCCATCGGAGACGGGTTCCTCTACCGCAGCACGACGGTGGCGCTGGGCGATATCGACAACGATGGCGACCTGGACGCCGCGGTGGGCAACGAGCCATGGGGCGCCTACGCCCTGCTGCGCAACAACGGCGATGGGACGTACGCGCCCATGGAGTCGCACATAATCCTCGAGGGACCGTGGCTCCAGGAGTTCCGGGATATCAACGCCGATGGGTCGGTGGATCTCGTGTCGATACCATCCGATTTTCGCTTTACGTCACAGATCATCGCATATCTCAACGACGGCGCGGGCACGCCGCGCGCCCCCAGGAACATAGAGAGAGGAGATCCCGAGGACAGCGTCTACTCGGCCACCGACGCCGCGGATCTCGACGGCGATGGTGACCTGGATCTGGTTCTCGGGAGTGTCAGCAATGGCCCCACGAACCTCCGCGCGATGTCCAATGACGGCACCGGAACGATGACCGAGACGTGGGAAGCGCTGGTCGGCGTAGAGAACATCTCGCGAGTGCATGACTTGCGGCTCGCGCACCTTGACAGTGACCAGTGGTTTGATCTGGTTGTATCAGTAAGACGGCATGAATCGAACTATGAGGAGCCCGGGGATATCTGGGTTGCGAAAGGGCTCCCCGATGCGCGGTTTGCCGAACCGATTCGATATCGTTTTCAGGATTCGATCCCGCGCCGGATCGAAATCGCGGACATCGACGACGATGGCGACAATGACGTGCTGGCCCACGTCGCCAGCGTTTGGTCCCGCGACGACCCGGATCAGCCGGTCGAGCGACGCGTCGCCGTCCTGCTCAACGACGGCGAGGGCGTGCTCACCATCGCCCAGGAGGTCGTCATCGAATCGAACGACGACAACACCCGGTTCGGAAATGTCGCCGTCGCCGACTTTGACGGCGACGGCGATCTCGACGCCCTGGGCCTCTCCGGTGTGTACCTCCAGACCGGCTTGCTCGGCGTGCTGCTGAACGACGGTTCCGGCACGCTCACGCTCGACCACACCATCGTCACCACGCCCCACGGCTACAGCGTGGTCGCGGGCGATTTTGATGGCGACGGCGACCCCGACGCCGCGCTCATGCATTGGAGTGTCGAGGAGGAGATCCCGAATCTGACGATCTACGAAAACGACGGCACGGCCCATTTCTCGATCACCCAGACCTTCACCGCACAGGAAGAGCGGGTGCACGGCACGATCCACGCTGTGGATATCGACGCCGATGGGGATCTTGATCTGATCTGCGCTACAGAGTGGGGCGGCGTGATAGTCCACCTCAACGACGGCTTTGGCGACTTCTCCAATAAGGTGTGGTACGCCTCCAACGCGCCGGCCGTGGATGTCGCCTTCGGCGATTTTGATCTCGACGGCGACACCGACATCATCAGCCCGAGGATCGGCAGCGCCGGCGCGGACGTCGCCCCGATCGTGATGCTCGAAAACGTCATGTGCCGCTGCGCCGCCGATCTCGACCGCGACGGCGTGCTCAGCGCCGACGACTTCTTCCTCTTCCTCGACCGCTACGCCCGGGGCAATCTCGCGTTCTGCGACGTGGACCGTGACGGGGATTGTGACGCCGAGGATTTCTTCGCCTATCTCGACCTCTTCGCGGCGGGGTGTTGAAGAAATGGCCAAAGGGCCAGAGCGCCAAAGGGCCAGATGACCCGATGGCCAAAGGCCCGGATGGGCGGATCGCAGGCCCGACTGTGACCGAGGGCATCTAACGCTTCTTCAGCGCCTCGCGATCGACATTCCGGCGGCGTCGCAGCAACGACTGGTCGCCCGGCGCACGATGAGGCCGGGTAGGGCACGGAGTGTTCGAAGACGCCCTCCCTGACGGTCAGGCCTGTGGTGGTTTCCGCCGCGCTCAAAGCGCTCCACAAGAAGTGATACTGCGCTAGAGCGGTTTCAATGCAGGCGTAGCGTTGGAACGAATGTTGCCACGTTCTTCGCTGCGGAGCAGCGCTGCGAACATGGCGAGTGGCGACAGCCACTCGTCACGAGTTGAGGTTATACCCAGC